>JAJYXA010000334.1 GCA_021791235.1 Pseudomonadota bacterium | reverse complement strand
CCGCACGATGGCGGCATCGTCCGCATCGTGGACAACGTCCTTGACAAAGGAGCGATCAATTTTGAGTTTATGGAGCGAGAACATTTTCAGATAGGCCAAAGAAGAATAGCCCGTACCAAAATCATCGATGGCAATCGTAACGCCCAGGTTTTCCAGTTCTTCGAGAGCCTGTATAGCCGCTTTCGGATCATCCATCAACGCACTTTCCGTAATTTCAAGTTCAAGCAGGTTTGGCGCCGCACCACTTCGCCTCAAGGCAGACTTCACTACATCCACCAGATTGCCACGGAGAAATTGATGGACCGACAGGTTGACCGCCACCCTGGTCGGTATGCCCGCCTTCTCCCATTCCTTGATCTGGCAACAAGCGGTGTTGATCACCCAGGTCCCGATCGGCACGATCAGACCGCTCGCCTCGGCAACCGGAATGAAGCGTGCCGGGCTCACCTCGCCCAGCTCCTCATGAGCCCAGCGCAACAAGGCTTCAACGCCACAAATCTGGTTGGTGGCCATCTCAATCTGGGGCTGATAGTGCACCTGCAGCAACCCGTCCTCCAGGGCGCGGCGCAGATAAGTCTGGAGCAGCAGATTCTCCCGCATAAGCGTATTCAGATCCCGGGTGTAGTAGCGAATGCCGCCGCGTCCCTCCGACTTGGCCCGGTACATGGCGACGTCCGCATTGCGCAGTAGGCTGGTGACATCCTCTCCGTCCACCGGAAACACCGTCACACCCAGGCTTGCACTCGCGAACGCCTCATTGCCCCCGACGGGAAAAGGCTCGGCAAAGACCTGTGTGATCTTGTCGGCCACCTCGCCCACCTCTTCCAGATGTCCCAGGTCGGGCAGCAACAGCACGAATTCGTCGCCGCCCAGGCGCGCCACCGTGTCGTCCTGGCGCAACACGGTTGTCAGGCGCTTTGCCACATCGCCGAGCAGCTGATCGCCATAATTGTGGCCCCAGCCATCGTTCACCGCCTTGAAATTGTCCAGGTCGAGCAGGATTATCGCGACCATGCGTTCATGGCGGCGCGCCTGCACTATGGCCTGGGCCAGCCGGTCCTGGAACAGCGCGCGGTTGGGCAGGCCGGTCAGGGCATCGTGGGTGGCCTGGTGGCGCAGGTCCGCTTCCATGCGCCGCCGCTCGCTGATGTCGCGCAGGAAGGCGGTAACTTGCATGCCCTCAGCGGAATGAAATGTACTCAGGGAGATGTCGAGAGGCACCTCCTTGCCATCGCTGTGGAAGCCGGCCAGATCAAGCTTGTTGGCCATTGGCCGCAGCCTGGGCGCTGTGGCGTAGTCCTGCCGATGTTCCCGGTGCTGGTCGCGGTAACACTGCGGCACCAGGACTTCCATCTGCTTCCCCAGCAATTCCGCACGCCGATAACCGAACATCTGCTCGAGGCGTCCGTTCACCATCTGGATGGCCCCCTGCCCGTCCACCACCATGATGGCGTCCGGCGCGTTCTCGAGCAGATCCCGGTGACGCCGCTCGCTTTCCTCCACCGCCGCTCGAGCCTGCTGCAGCCGCACGATGGGCGCCTTCACGCTATCGAGGAAGATGGCCTGGTACAGGAACATGTAGGCGAGTATCTTGTAAGCGTGGCCGAATACGTGGGCGAGATCGGTCACCCGGGTATGTATCTGGAAAAACACTTCGCTGATAAGCATGAAGGCTACGGCGAAGAACAGGGCATGCAGACTGGATTTGCAAAATTCCGCGCGACGCCGGTAGAGCAGCCCCAGAGTGAGCAGGTTGAGCAGTGCCACGCCGTTGTTCACGGCCACCTTGAATGGTGTCAGCCCCACTCCCTCGATGAAGGGGTTCGATGCCCATTCCGTACGCCATACCCCGACGTACAGCATCGCCGCCACAAAACAGAGGCTGAGGCCCAGGTACCAGCGCCGCATACGCCTGACCAGAGGCTGCTGTGGCATGAGCGCGTAGGCCAGTAGCGCTCCCGCCGCCACGTAGCGCGCCGCCAGCCAGAAAACGATGGCCTTGTGGTGACTGTCTTCGGTAATGAAATCGGCCATACCGACATAGGCCATCATGTGGGCAAAATCCATGACGGCCACGGCCAGGAAGGCACAGGCCAGCATCACCGAAACGGTGGGTCGATTCTCGTCATGAACGTGCCACCCGGTGATGAACACCATGGCGGCCACTACCACGGCGAACACCTCGGCCAGGGTATGAAAAGGGAGAAAAACGGCTGAAGCGATACCGATGTGGTGTTCTGCCGTCACCTGCCACCCCAGCAGGGGAATGGCTAGCGCCAGCAGGGATAAGCCCGCCGTCCAGACATAACTGTTTGTCCTCCGGGTACAAACCGTAGCCACCGTCGTCATAAACGTCACATTAATTTTTGTCTTGGCTAGCTGATCGGCCCGCAGACAATAGACTTACAAAACAAATGATCAAAGACGGGCCCCCCACACCGGCCACAAGCCCGCCTATTTCATCTCATTCGCCGCCAAAGCGAGCTATCTCCCATGGAATGGAGGCAAGAGTCAGGCTACGTTCCACGCCGCCCAGCCGGATCGCCTCCTTGGGCATGCCGAAAACCACGCAGCTCGCCTCGTCCTGGGCGAGCGTGCCGGCCCCGGCGTCCCGCATCTCCTTCAGGCCACGGGCACCGTCGTCGCCCATTCCGGTCATGATGATCCCCAAGGCGTTGCCACCGGCGCAACGCGCGGTGGAACGGAACAGCACGTCC
Source organism: Pseudomonadota bacterium (assembly GCA_021791235.1). The sequence continues at coordinate 18,217 of JAJYXA010000334.1, read as the reverse complement.
ACGGACGGGCGGTGCCGGTTCACTGGCGGTCCGTCGATCACGTCCACGTGATACTGGGCACCGCTACGCTTGAGCTGCATGTGACGCCCGCCCGGCGCTATAAGCGCCCTCCCCGGCAATACGCGGTCGCCATGCCTGGCTTCGCGCACCTCGATCTGGCATACGCCATCCAGGCGTGAAGCGAAGGCAGCCGTAAATTTTTCCGGCATATGCTGAACGATCACGATGCCAGGACAGACACGCGGCAGCGCAGTCAGCACCGCCTCCAGAGCCTGGGTACCGCCGGTGGATGCACCGATCGCCACCACTTTGTCTGTCGTCTCGGCCATGGCCAGGGCCGGGCTTGCAGGAATCGCGTCCATCCCCAAACGCGGCGGCGGCGCGATGACGGGTACCATTCTCCGCATGTTGGCGTGGGCGGCGGCACGGACCGCTGCCACAATCTCGTTTCCCGCCTCCATCAGAAACTGTTTCAGGCCCACGCGCGGCTTGGTGACAATGCTGACCGCCCCGGAAGACAGCGCCTGCATGGCCGTAGCCGTGCCTGTCTCAGTCAGCGAAGAGCAGATGACAACCGGCGTTGGGCGCTCCGCCATGAGTTTCTTCAGGAACGTAATGCCATCCATGCGTGGCATTTCTACATCCAGCAGCAGCACGTCCGGCCAATCCTTTTTCATTTTTTCCATGGCAAACAGCGGGTCGGCGGCCGTGCCGATCACTTCGATCCCGGGGGTGTCTTTGAGCACCGCACTCATCACCTGGCGTACGGTAGCGGAGTCGTCCACGATCAAGACACGGATGGATTTCATTGGGGATTTTCCTCGGTCGAGCAGCGCACTGTCTCCGGCAACGGTGTGTGTTTGACCCAGACATGACCGCTCCAGATATCGAATATGACGTGGCGGTGGCCGCATCCCCCCAATTGCTCGGCCTTGACCATGAAACCATGGCCTTGCACCAGTTCTCGCCCGGCAGCGATATTGCGATCCGGCACCTGCCCGCTGAAGTCTTTTACCGTGCGGAAACTACGCTGGAACATATGCCCGCCACCGAACAGCTTGGCTTCGTACTCGTTCGGGTGGCTGCGCGCCGCTTTCATCTCCTTGACCAGCAGGCCCAGCGCCTCATCCCCATAACGCCCATCCTGCACCCTCCCATTGCCGCGAACACGTCCTGGCAACATGTAATGGCACATTCCGCCGATGCCCCGTCCCGGATGCCACAACGTGACCGCCACACACGAGCCAAGCGTGGTGCGGATACGCGTGTGCCCGTCGCCGAACCACAACTCGCCCGGCTGGAGAAATACCTCAATGGCATGGGCAGGCTTTTTCGGAACTGACATTTCATGGCTTGCGATAAATCGACGGCGCCACCGTCGCCAGCCCCTGCGCCAGCCCATTCAGGCTTTCCGAATGCCCCACAATGAAGAAGCCGCCCGGCCGCAGTTTCGCCAGCAGGCGTGCCACCACCTGACGCTTGGTCTCGGCCTGGAAATAGATCATCACGTTGCGCAGGAAAACCACATCGAACTCGCCTACATCCGGCAGTGGCTCGTTGAGATTGATCTGAGCAAAGCGGACCCGCCGACGCAGCGCCGGATCGATCATGAAGCACCCTTCCTGGCTGCCCACGCCTTTGAGGCAATGAGCACGTAGCGACGCAGGGGAAAGGCCGCGCATATGCTCCATTGGGTAAAGCCCCATGCGTGCCCTGTCCAGTACGCGGGTACTGATATCCGACCCCAGGATTTCCCACGCCGCCTCGCCCAGATTCTCGGCCAGCACCATGGCTAAGGTGTAAGGCTCCTCGCCACTGGAACAGGCCGCGCTCCACACGCGAAAAGAATGCCCTGACCGGTGAGCGGGCAGAATACTGTCGCGCAGGAAATCGAAGTGCTTGGGCTCACGAAAGAAGTAGGTCTCGTTGGTGGTCAGCAGATCCACCGCCACCTGCATTTCATCCTGATGCTGGGAAAGCAGCTTGAAGTACTCCCCGTAGCTACCCAGGCCATGATGCGTCAGCCGCTTCGCCAGGCGCCCGGCCACCAGCGCCTTCTTGGCGGGAGTCATGCTGATGCCGGCGATGTTGAAAATCATCTGCTGGAAGCGGGCGAATTCGCTGTCGTTGAGGCTGGCGTCAATCATGATGTGTGGAAAGCGTTAGGCGTGTTGAGTCATCCGGCCCGGATATGCGCATTACGCTTGCTGCTCCATCAGCAGCGGCACATCCGCTCCCGCCGCATGTTCCAGCATGGCCAGATCGTCCAGCGACAGCACGTTGTTCACGCTCAGGATAATGACGAACTTGCCGTTCACCTTGCCCATGCCGCGGATGAAGTCGGCGCGGATCCGGGTGCCGAAACTCGGCGCGGGCTCGATCTCGTCCGCCGCGATTTCCAGCACTTCCGATACCGAGTCCACCACCAGGCCTACGTCGTGCTTCTCTTCGTCGGTTTCGACTTCGATGATGACGATACAGGTGCGTCGGGTGACTTCCGTGCGCTTGCGGCCGAAACGCGCGGACAGATCCACGACCGGCACTACCGCGCCGCGCAGGTTGATCACGCCGCGGATGAACTCCGGCATCATCGGCACTTCGGTCAGGCTGCCGTACTCGATTATTTCCTTGATGTTGAGAATGCCAATGGCGAACATTTCCCCGCCAAGCAGGAAGGTCAGGTACTGGTTCTGCTCATCGGCGACCAGTTCGACCGCCGCCTGGCGGTCGCCGCTCTTTACAAGTGCGCCCATGGCCGCTCCTAGAATTTGACGAATTCGGCTTCGGATGGGAATGCTGCGACGACTTGCCTGACCGCCGGTTTGGCCGCCGGACGCGCCAGGTGAGCCACGTTGATCTTGTGGGCAGCGGCCTTGCTCGCACTGTAAGTTTCCCCGGAACCCACCTTGAAGAAACTCATGGTCTGCTGGAGTTGCTCGGCCTGGCTGCTCATTTCCTCGGCGGTCGCGGCAAGCTCTTCCGAGCTGGAAGCATTCTGCTGGGTGATCTGGTTAAGCTGGTTCATTGCGGTGTTGATCTGCGCCACGCCGGAGGACTGCTCCTCACTCGCGGCAGTGATCTCCTGCACCAGGTCGGACGTCTTCTTGATCGACGGCACCATTTCATCCAGCAGCTTGCCGGCCTTCTCCGCCAGGCCCACACTGCCCTTGGCCACTTCGCCGATCTCCTGCGCTGCCACCTGGCTGCGTTCGGCCAGCTTGCGCACTTCGGCCGCCACCACGGCAAAGCCCTTGCCATGCTCGCCGGCACGGGCCGCTTCGATGGCGGCATTCAGCGCCAGCAGGTTGGTCTGGTAGGCGATGTCGTCGATGATGCCGATCTTCTCGGCGATGGACTTCATGGCAACCACGGTTTCTTTCACCGCTTCGCCGCCCTCCACCGCTTCAGTGGAGGATTTGGTCGCCATGCCGTCAGTGACCTTGGCGTTCTCGGTGTTCTGGTTGATCGACGCCGACATCTGTTCCACCGACGCGGAGGTTTCTTCCACCGATGCAGCCTGCTCACTTGATGCCTGGCTTAGGGACTGCGCGGTTGCCGAGACCTCTTCGGATGCAGAGGACAGGTTATCGGCGGCAGAGCGCACATCGGTGATGATCTGGGACAGCTTCTCCACCATGTTCTTCATGGAACTGAGCAGCATGCCCGTCTCGTCTTTGGACGTCACATCGATGCGGGCATTCAGGTCGCCCTCTGCCAGTTGATTGGCCACACCCACAGCTTCGTTAATCGGCCTTGTGATGGAGCGAGTGACCCAGAAGGCGATCATGCCTGCCAGAACAAAGGCTGCCGCAGCCAGCGCGAGCATCAAGGTACGCGCACTCTGGTATTCCTCAATTGCCTCCTGGCCGGTCTTGTCCATCAACTCACCCTGGAATGCGATCAGGTTGCCAATGGCGTCGACGTAGGCCTGCTGCAGCGGGCCAATTTCGCCCAGCAACATGGTTTTCGCCTCTTCCTTCTTGCCATCGGTCACCAGTTTCAGAAAGGCATCCTCGCCACCGACATATTTCGCTCGTGCTTCGGTGACACCTTTAAGAATCTCCTTGCCCTTTTCGGTTTGGATCAGCGTATCCAGCTTGTCGAGATCATCCTTGATCACCTTTTGGGCATCCTGGACGCGAGCGACCTCTTTGCTGATGTGTTCCTGCTTGTCCATGATCAGGGTGTTACGCATGGAACGGGCGATGATATTGATCTGCCCGACAAGCTCATTGGCCAGCACCGTTTTGGGATATTTGTCCTTCACCAGATCTTCGATTTGGGTGTTTAAACTGCCCAACCTGGCGATTCCAACGAATGCGATGGCAATCATCAGCAACACCACCAGGCCGAAGCCCAGCCCCAGACGTATGCCAATTTTCATATTCTTGAACACGATGACTCCTTTGAGAGTTGATATTGCCAACAATTAAACAGACGCGGCCACCCGGCCTGCCAGGCTGGAGAGCTCGGCTTCCCGTTCCGCCGCCTGCTGAACCAGAGACGGCACATCGAGGATCAAGGCCACTTCGCCAGTTCCCAGGATGGTGGATCCGCTGATGCCCTTGACCCTTGAAAACATTTTCCCCAGCGGCTTGATCACCGTCTGGAATTCACCCATCAATTGATCGACGACCAGGCCGGCCTTGTGGCCTGCGTAGTGCACCACCACGATGTTCTCGCGGCGTGCTGAATGACCATCGACCTCGAAGTGGTCGCGCAGCCGCACGAAAGGCAGCACCTCGCCGCGCAAGTTGACATAGGCGCGGCGCGCCAGCGCCTGGCGATCTGCATCGGACAGCTCCACGCACTCCAGCACCATCTCCAGGGGAACCACGTAGGCGGAATCACCCACGCCCACCAGGAAACCGTCGATGATGGCCAGCGTCAGCGGCAGCCGGATGCGGACGGTAGTGCCTTCACCCGGCACGCTATCCAGTTCCACCGTGCCGCGCAGGGACTCGATGTTGCGCCGCACCACGTCCATGCCCACACCGCGGCCGGACAGGTTGCTCACCTGGTCGGCGGTGGAGAAGCCTGCCTCGAAGATAAGGTTGTAGATTTCGTGGTCGCTGAGGCTGTGGTTTGGGCCGACGATGCCGCGCTCGATGGCCTTCTGGAGAATCCTGTCGCGGTCCAAGCCACCGCCGTCGTCGCCGACTTCGATGACGATGCTGCCGGAGTCGTGATAGGCGTTGAGCATGAGCTTGCCCTTGGCTGGCTTGCCGGCCGCCTGCCGCCGCTCCGCCGACTCGATGCCGTGGTCCATGGAATTTCTCACCAGGTGGGTGAGCGGATCGCCGATCTTTTCCACCACACTCTTGTCCAGCTCGGTCTCGGCACCGGTGATGACCAGCTCGATGTCCTTGCCCAGTTCCTTGCTCACGTCGCGCACCACGCGCTGGAAGCGGCTGAAGGTTTCGCCGATCTGAACCATGCGCAGTCGTAGCGCGCCATCGCGGATTTCCTCAACCAGACGCGACATGAGGGTGGTGGCTTCCTGCATGGCGCCATCGCCCTGGCGCTGCGCCAGCAGGGTGGCACCGGCGCCAGCGATGACCAGCTCGCCAACCAGGTTGATGAGTTCGTCCAGCTTGTCGGCATGGACCCTGATGAAGCGGGCTTCCTGGGTCTGGCGAAGGCGCACTTCCTTCTGCTTGCCCAGGGCCGCGTCCACCAGCTCCGGCCTGACGATCTGGCGTTCCACCAGAATCTCGCCCAAGGGCTGCACGTTTTCCTGGCGATTGCTATTGCATTCCTGGATGGACAGGGAGTCGTCCAACTCCCGCTGGGTCACCGCGCCGCAGGCCACCAACATCTCGCCCAAGCGGCTCTTGTCTTCCGGCAACGCCATGATCAGCTTGATAAAATCCACCACCCGGCTGCCGGGGGCCAGGATGTGCAATTGGCAGTCGTCGCGCACGAACTCGAACACGCTTTCGATACGTGCCTTGTCGGCCTCGCTCCTGAGGCTGATTTCGAAGCCCAGATAGCAGCACTCCGGATCCATTTCGACGGCGCCGGGCAGGGCATCGGCCAGGGTGATGAGGTGACGGATTTCGCCCAGGGTGGCCAGGTAGCGGATGAAAGACAGGGGGTCCATGCCGTTCCTGAGCACGTCCTGGCCGAACCGCACAGAAATGTGCCACACGTCGCCCGCCACCTGGCTGCCGCCTACGCTTTGGACCGGAGACTCCGTTTCGATCGGTAGCGCGGCCGCCGACCCACCCATGCACTGACCCAGCCGGGCGGACAAGGCAGCGCCCTGATCGCGGATATCGTTATCCACTTCGGCGTTGTCGGACGCGCAGTCCAGCAGGCGCTCGATGTGATCCCGGCAAGCCAGAAGCAGGCCGATCAATTCCTCATCCAGGGGCAGTTCGTTGTTGCGTACCCGGTCCAGCACGTTCTCGGCCTTGTGGGTGAAGGCGACGATGTCGTCCAGGCCGAACAGGCCGGATGAGCCCTTGATGGTGTGGGCGGCGCGGAACACCGCATTGACCGCTTCGGAGTCGTCTGGAGCGTCCTCCAGGCGCAGCAGCGCCTCCTCCATTTCCAGGAGCAAGCTACGACTTTCTGCGAAGAAGGTTTGCAGGGCCTCGCCCAAATCCAGACTCATGCCACCCCCCTTGTCTCGCTGGCATCTGCCGGCAGCAGTTGCGGATCACCAAACCAGTTTCCCAGCCCCAGGAGTTCAAATGCCTCCAGCACAGCCGGGCTGTGTCCGACAAGCGTCAATGCCTTGCCGGCGTCCGTTGCTTCACGCTTCATCAACATGAGCAACTGCACGCCGCTGGTGTCGATCTCGCTGATATCGGCGAGATCGATCTCGATCTCATTACTCTGTCCCAGGGCATGAAGCAGGGCGGGTTTGAGTTCGGCAGCGTCGTAGATGGTCATTTCACCGGCCGGGTGTAGACACAGGCAGGCTTCTCGTCGTTCGCTATGTAGTTCCATGCGTCCCCCAGTCTCACGGCATGATCAATTTCGAAACCGCGTCAAGCATCTGGGCGGGCTGGAAAGGCTTGACCACCCAGGCCTTTGCGCCGGCCATCTGGCCATCGCGCTTCTTGGCTTCGCTGCCTTCGGTGGTCAGCATGATGACTGGGGTGAACTTGTAGGCCGGCTTGGCCTTCATTTCCTTGACGAAGGAGATGCCGTCCATGTTGGGCATGTTCACGTCGCTGATGACCAGATGCAGCTTGCGTCCATCCAGTTTGCTCAGCGCATCCTTGCCGTCTACCGCGTCGACAACGTCGTAACCAGCCCCTTTCAGGGTCAATCCAACGACTTGTCGTATGGATGCCGAGTCGTCAACGATCAGAATGGTCTTGGCCATGTTTGCTCCTAAAAGAACGTGACTTCGGTTGCATTGCCAGGCGCACTGGTCTGCGTGCCCTTATGGTTGTCCAATTGCTCAAGCGTCGTGTAGGTGCTGGAGAGTTGCTCGAGCCAGGCCGCTACGTCTATGGGCGGGACGCGTTCGCCGCGGGCGCCACGCTCCCTGTTCACGTTGAGGACGTTTTCCAGACGGGCCATGTCACCCATGGTCTGGTTCAGGATCTGGCTGACCCGGTCCTGAAACTGGAGGGAGACAATGACGCCGGAGACCGTCTCCTGCACCGCCTGTCCCTCATGCTGGAATTGGGTCGCCGCCTGGGTCAAGTGTTCTACCGCACCCCGGAATACATTGAGCACTCCTTCGATGAGCTGCTCGGAATCCCGCATGGCGCGGGCATCCTGATCGGCAAAGCGCTCTGCAATCTCGACTGCACCATGGATGGCATGGGTCACGCTTTCCACGCGAGAGGTAATCTGCTTGCCGGTATCCCCCGATAGGGTGGAGAGTTTGCGTACCTCATCCGCAATCACGGCGAAGCCACGGCCCGCCTCGCCCGCCCACGCCGCCTCGATGGCGGCATTGAGCGCCACCAGGTTGGTCTGATTGGCAAGGGCTGAAACCGAACCAGCCATGGCCTTGAGCTCATCGGAAAACCGGGACACTTCACGGATGCGATCGAGCATCTCCTGCTTGGCCTGGAGGCCGGCACGCAGCGATGAGAGCATGGCGGACAAATCGCCTTGCCCTTTTTCCAGCATGGTCATGACGTCCTTCTCGCCGCCGCCGTTTCCATCGGACAGACTGCCGGTACTGCTGCGGTACAGGCCCAGCGCCGCGTCGAGGCGTTGATGGATGTCGCCGAAGCAGGTAGCGAGATCGACCAGGGACGTCTCGGTCTGGCTACGGGCAGTTTCAATCTGGCGGTTCCAGATCGGCAATACCTGGCCGCACAGCTCATCCAGCCCCTGAAAGCTGTGCGCCGCTGACAGATGATGAAAGGCTTCGTCTGTTTCTCCCCGAGCATGCGCCAGTGCATTGCGCACCCTGCTGGCGAGGAAGCCGCCTGCGAGCAGTCCAGTGAGCCCTGCCGCGCAAGCCCAGAACAGGTTGACCGTTGCGCTGGGAAAAGCCGCAGCAGCAGCGCCCGACAGACCTAGTCCGGCGCAAAAAATCCACACCAGTCTGGCGATACGACGATCACTGGCGACCGCCTTCATCGGCGGCCTCCAGTTTTGACTTCCGAGGATCGACCAAAAAGGGCCGAAGACTCATTCAGGATCAGCACAGCAAAGCCCCAAGTACGAGTGACTAGGGGTGATAACGGCGCGTCGATCTGAAGCGGTATCAGTGAACACCGCGCCCCATGCGTCAGCCAAATACGAATCGCATGTAGGAATATTCCTATCGCATCGCAGTTTCCAGGCACGCAGGTGCCCGGAAACCCTATTGAAGGAGCCTAAAACAGGTCATGCTTGAGGGCGTAGCGCACGAGGTCGCTGAGATTATCCAGTCCGAGCTTTTTGAGCAGACGGGTTTTGTGGGTGCTGATCGTTTTGGCGGAAAGGTGGAGTTCGTCGGCGATCTCAATGACGCCTCGCCCCTGGACGAGCATCAGGAAGACCTGGTATTCGCGGTCGGATAATGTGGTATGCGGCTCTGCTGTGTCTTTTGGCGAGGGCTGGAACAATAGGCGCTCGGCGACAGCAGGCTCGATATAGTGCCTCCCGCTCGCCACCTGGCGGATGGCAGAAACCAGGGTTTCGGGCTCGCTGTCCTTGGTAAGGTAGCCAGCCGCACCGGACTTGATGGCTCGCCCGGCAATCTGGCTTTCTCCATGCATGGAGAGCACCAGTATCGGCAAGCGCGGCGCCTCCTCGCGCATCCGTTTGATCAGCTCAACCCCGTTAGGGCCGGGCATGTTCATGTCCAGCAGCAACAGACTGGGCGCACAGGCACGGGCCAGCTCGATGACCTCCCAGCCATTTTTCGCCTCACCCACCAGTTCCACTTCCGGTATCAGGGCCAGCACCTGGCGCAGTCCCTGGCGGACGATGGCGTGATCATCGCCAATGAGGATGCGGATCATCAAGCGTTTCCCCTGTACATGGAATTCGTATTCGCACGGTTGTCCCGGAACCTGGCCTGGAGTCTACCCTGAACTCGCCGCCAAACTGCAGCGACCGCTCACGCATGCCCATCAGGCCGAAGGTCTTGCGGCTTCGGGCTTCCGTATCGTCGAAGCCGACACCATCATCGCGGATATCCATTTCGAGGACGCCGCTGACCAATTCGATACGCACGTTTACCTCTGCAGCCTTCGCGTAGCGGGCGATGTTGGTGAGGGACTCTTGCAGGATGCGGAATGCAGCCGTGCCACGCTCCTCGTCGAGTTCCAGGTGCTCACGGGGGGCATGCAGGTTGCAACGGATCTGGGTGCGTTCCTTAAATCCGGAAAGCAGCCATTCGGCTGCCGAAACCAGGCCCATGTCGAGCGCCCCGGGACGCAATGAAGTCGCCAGATCGCGTACCACGCCTATGGTGGTATCGATGGTTTTATTCATGGCGGCGACCTGGCGCTTCAGCTCGGGATTTCTCTCGCCAAAGCGGATCCTGAGCATGGCTATATCGATCCGCAGGGCCGTAAGGTACTGCCCGAGTTCATCGTGAATTTCCCGGGCGATGCGGGTGCGTTCCTCTTCCCGGACTTTCTCATGGTGCGCGGCGAGTTCACGCAAGTTTTGCCGGGACTTCAGCAGTTCATCCTCATGCGGCTCGGTAATATCCTGGGTGATACCAATGCCGCGCAGCAAGCTGCCATCGGCAGCATATTCCAGCTCTACGCGTTCGCGCACCCACTTCACCCGGCCATCGATCAGGATTCGATGCTGCACATCATAGGGCTCGCCTTCCATGGCGGACCGCCAAGCCTCGACAACATAGGCGCGGTCACGGGGATGAATGCGCTTAAGGATGGTTTGGAAATTGAGGGGGGTAGCCGGGGGCAGGCCGAATATGCGATAGTTTTCAGCCGAAAACTCCAGGGTGTGATTGGATGCATTCAACACCCAACTTCCCAGCATGCTCTGGGTTTGGGCACGAAGACGGGCTTCGCTCTTGCGCAGGATGTCTTCAGCCTGGCGGCGTGCCGTGATGTCCTGCACATTGACAACATGAAAGAGGACCTGGCCAGCCTCATTTTTCACTGCAGTGGCATCGATCTGTACCGGAAAGCGACTGCCATCCTTGCGCACATGCCACGATTCCCAGCTGTAGTGGCCCCTCTCGTGGGTCTTGCAAATATTATGGAAAAGATCCGTACCGCCCTCTTCCGAGAATATTTCAGTAATCGGCCGGCCGGCGAGTTCTTCCAAGCTGTAACCATGCATTCGGGCGAACGCAGGATTCATGAGGTCGATTTTCTCTGTCTCAACGTTACAGACAATTACACCCCACTCAGTATGATCGAAGAGATGCTGCCACCCGGCGAGGAGTGCTTCGTTCTGTTTGTGCGCCGTGTTGTCTTTGAGGGCGCCCGCTGTGCCGGCGATCTGATCGGCCTCCCAAATGGGCAATGAACGTCCTTCAAATTTGCCGCGCGGTGCGAGGTAATGGGCTATGTTCCGGTCCATACCCCCGTAACCAAGCATCTGCTTGGCTACTGCTGCATTCTTAAGAGGCATCCGGCCCTGGTTGTCCTGCCCTTGGATCCCGTCACCTTCATGCGGCAGTATCAGCTCATCCTTGCGCAGAGCCTCGATTAACATGGCTTGCGGATCCCTATTCCACGGGGTGAAGCGTTTGATATAACGATACAAGAACAGAGTGCCCGCCATGGCCAGCAGAAGGTGTTGCGCTATGCCCTCCCATCCGATGGCTTGCGTGAATATGCCGGGTTCAAGCTTCACGGCTGTGACGCTGTCGATCAGCCACTCGGCCACCAGCGACACCAGCAATACCAAGATCGCCACGCTGAGAATTTGTCGATCGGGATAACGGCCGGAACGGAGAAGGTCGCTCATGGATGAAGGCTTGGCAATAAAGGAAAGCGGCATAGAACCAGTCCATTAAAGTGGAATTCGCATTACCAAACAGCGATATGCACTGAAATACGGATTGGATAGACGGACAATGAGTGTCGCCATCCCGCCAACAGAAACACTCAGTGGTGGCGGGAAACACTCGGCCCAGCCATGGATATTGCTGACCGTGTTCAGCATAGGGCGCCAATGACCTTGTCCATCGACATCTGCGTGTCATGATTAGTTGCAGCATGATTTTAAGTCTAGATTAAGTGGATGATGTATCCACTTCGGTTCCTGTCCCACCTTGCTCTGCTTGCCTGCCTGAACCTGGGGCTGGTCGCGCCTGCCAGCGCTGCGCTGGTACGGGTACTGACGGTGCAGGGCGTGATCAGTCCGGCAAGCGCAGATTACCTTGTGCGCGGCCTGAACAAGGCAGCAGAAGACAAGGCGCAGTTGGTCGTGATCGAGCTGGACACGCCGGGCGGCCTGGATACCGCAATGCGCGACATCATAAAAGCCATCCTCGCGTCTCCGGTGCCGGTCGCCACCTATGTCTCGCCTCAGGGCGCGCGCGCCGCCAGCGCCGGCACCTACATCCTGTATGCCAGCCACATCGCCGCGATGGCGCCGGCCACCAACCTGGGCGCCGCGACGCCGATCGAACTGACCCCCTCGGGCGACACGCCTGCCACGCCAGACAAGCCCGATGCCGCCAAGTCTGCCGCGCCGCCGGGCGACGCCAAGATGCGCAAGGCGGTGCACGATGCCGCGGCCTACATCCGCAGCCTGGCCGAGTTGCGCGGGCGCAATGCCGAGTGGGCCGAACGCGCGGTGCGCGAGGCGGTCAGCCTGTCAGCGTCCGAGGCACTGAAGCTCGGGGTGATCGACCTGGTTGCGACCAACCTCGATGATCTGCTGCAGCAACTGAATGGCCGCAGCATCGAGCTGAACGACCGGACCGTCACCCTGGACACCGCCCACGCCACGATCGAGCGGGTCCTGCCCGACTGGCGCAGCCGCCTGCTGGCGGTGATCGGCGACCCCAGCATTGCCTATATCCTCATGCTGCTCGGCATCTACGGGCTGATCTACGAATTCTCCAATCCCGGCATGCTGTTCCCCGGCGTGGTCGGCGGCATCTGCCTGCTGCTCGGTCTGTTTGCACTGCAGGTCATGCCGATCAGCTATGCCGGGCTGGCGCTGATGCTGCTGGGCATTGTCCTCATGATTTCGGAGGCCTTCGTGCCCAGCTTCGGCGCGCTGGGACTGGGCGGCATTGCCGCGTTCATCATCGGCTCGGTCATGCTGATCGACACCGACCTGCCCGGCTACGGCATCCCGTGGACCCTGATCGTTCCCGTGGCGGTGGCCAGCGCACTGTTCAGCTTTTTCGTCGCCAGCATGGCGCTGCGCGCACGCCGGCGACCGGTGGTGACCGGCGCCGAGGAACTGATCGGCGCCCCCGGCGAAATCCTCGATGACATGGAACACGAAGGCTGGGCGCGCATCCACAGCGAGCAGTGGCGGGTGCGCAGCAGCGTGCCGCTGAAGCGCGGCAACGCGGTGCGGGTGCGCGCCCGGCACGACCTGATCCTCGACGTGGAACCGGACAAGGAGAATGATCATGTTTGAATTCAGCGGCTTAACCATCGCGTTTCTGGTCATCGTGCTGCTGGCATCCAGCCTGCGCATTCTGCGCGAATACGAGCGCGGCGTGGTGTTCATGCTCGGGCGCTTCTGGAAGGTCATCATTCCCGGCATCCAGCAGATGGTGCGGGTGGACCTGCGCACCATGGTGTTCGACGTGCCGAGCCAGGACGTGATCTCGCGCGACAACGTCTCGGTGAAGGTCAACGCGGTGGTGTATTTTCGCGTCATCGATCCGGCCAAATCCATCCTGCAGGTGGAGGATTTCATGAACGCCACCAGCCAGCTGGCGCAGACCACCTTGCGCGCGGTGCTGGGCAAGCACGAGCTGGATGAAATGCTGGCCGAACGCGAGCGCCTCAACCAGGACATCCAGCAACTGCTGGACACCCAGACCGACGCCTGGGGCATCAAGGTCTCCAACGTCGAGATCAAGCATGTCGACATCGACGAATCGATGGTGCGCGCGATTGCCAAACAGGCCGAGGCCGAGCGCGAACGGCGTGCCAAGGTGATCCATGCCGAAGGCGAACTGCAGGCCTCGGAAAAGCTGCTGGCCGCCGCCGGGATCCTGGCCGCCAAGCCGCAAGCCATGCAGCTGCGCTATCTGCAGACGCTCGCCAACATCGCCGGCGACAGGACCAACACCATCGTCTTCCCGATGCCGGTCGAATTGATGAATTTGCTGCAGCGCGGCACGAAGCCGGGCGAATGAGAGGACACGACTGCCAGGAAACCCTTGGCGCCTGCAAGGGTACGGGTGGCAAGCAGCCCCGCATCACGGTATGCTCACCTGCAATCCCGGGCGCACTCGGGAACTCGTATCGGCCAGATAGACTCTGAGTGGGTACATTGTTTCGAATAGGTATGAGGAGGTCAGATGAATCCGCAAGTCACCACCCTGGGCCGCAGCCAGTCCGCTGCCCTGTCGACCAACAAGGTCGTCCGCAACACCTACATGTTGCTGTCGATGACACTGGCATTTGCCGCGGTCACCGCCGGCGCAGCGATGGCGCTGGGCTTGCCCCACCCCGGCATCATTCTCACCCTGGTCGGCTATTACGGCCTGCTGTTCCTGACCACCAAGTTCCGCAACAGCGGACTCGGCATCGCCTTCGTGTTCGCCCTCACCGGTTTCATGGGCTACACGCTCGGCCCCATCCTCAGCGCCTATCTGGCGATGCCCAACGGTGCGCAAGTCGTGATGATGGCGATGGGCGGCACCGCTGCGATCTTCCTCGGCCTGTCGGCCTACGTGATGACCACCCGCAAGGACTTCAGCTTCATGGGCGGCTTCCTCATGGTCGGCATCCTGGTCGCCTTTCTCGCGGGTCTGGGCGCCATCTTCTTCCACATGCCCGGCCTGTCGCTGGCGGTGTCGGCGATGTTCGTGCTCTTGATGTCCGGACTCATCCTGTACGAGACCAGCAACATCATCCACGGCGGCGAGACGAACTACATCATGGCGACGGTCACGCTGTTCGTCGCGATCTTCAACCTGTTCACCAGCCTGCTGCAGCTGCTGGGTTTTGCCAGCAACGATTAAGCGCGTGACCGGCAATGCAAGAACGGCACCCGACGCGGTGCCGTTTTTTATCGACACCCACTGCCACCTCGACGCGGCTGAGTTCGACGCCGACCGTGACGCCGAGTACGCGCGTGCCGTCGCCGGCGGCGTCGGCGTGCAGGTCGTTCCCGCCATCAGCCGCGACAATTTCGCGGCGGTGGCCGCCACCTGCGCACGCTATCCCGGCTGCCTGCCGGCGTGGGGGCTGCACCCCATGTACATCCATGTGCACCGTCCCGAGCACCTCGCCGACCTGCGCGCGCAGATCGAGGCGCAGCGACCGGTCGCCATCGGCGAAATCGGCCTCGATCTGTTCGTCAAGGATCTCGACTACAGCATGCAGGAATTCTTTTATATCGAGCAACTGAAGATCGCGAAGGACTGCGACCTTCCGGTGCTGCTGCACTGCCGCAAAGCCAACGACGAATTGCTGAAGCATCTTCGCAAGGTTGGCGTGCGCGGCGGCATCGCCCACGCCTTCAACGGCAGCCCGCAGCAGGCGGACGAATTCATCAAGCTGGGTTTCAAACTGGGCTTCGGGGGTGCCTTCACCTGGCCACGCGCCAACAACCTGCGGCGGCTGGCTGTAGACCTGCCTCTGGAAGCAATCGTGCTGGAAACCGACAGCCCCGACATTCCGCCCGTATGGATCGGGCGCGGCCGCAACGCGCCGGGCGAATTGCCACGCATTGCGCAGGTGCTGGCCGAGTTGCGCGGTCTGGACCTCGACACGGTGGCCCGGGCCACCACGCGGAATGCACGCGCAGTGTTCGGCCTGGCGGATGATGTGGTCGCAGCAGCCGGAAACAGGGAGCCTTCCGGCCCGGTTTAAGCCACACGAGCAGCCAGCCTGATTTCTCTCGAAAGCGTCGTCAGCACGATCTGGTTCTTGCCGTCCTTCTTGGCCGCATACATGTTCAGGTCCGCCTCGTGGACGATCTGTTCGGCTCCCATCCGGGCGGCATCCGCACCGCTCACCACCACGATGCCGACGGAGGCGGTCACGTTGACCGGATTGCCATCGACATAGCCGATGGAGGCGATGGATTGCCGGATTCGCTCCGCAACCGTGCGAGCCCGTTTTCCTGAATCATGCACCCTCAGCAGCACGACAAACTCATCCCCGCCAAACCGGGCCAGCACGTCCTCGCCTCTCAGCACGGCGTTCGCACGGTTTGCCGTCTCCCTGAGCAGCATGTCGCCCTGCGCATGCCCGAGCGTATCGTTGACCTGCTTGAATCCATCCAGATCGAAGTACAGCACGGCAATGGCCGAGCCCATTCGCCGGGCGTATGAACCGGCCTTCTCGAACTCATCGAACAATGCCGACCGGTTCGGCAATCCGGTCAAGGCATCCTTCAACGCCATTTTCTCCATGTGGTCGGCATATTCGGCAAGCCTGGTCCGGCCGTCGTGAAACCCACGGATCAGGCTCGCCACATAGGCCGGGATCGCCGTATTGAGCAATATCAGGCTGATGATCCAGATGGGATGCTGGCTCCAGTAATCCGACGCCATGCCCAGGATGATCCATCCGAGGGTCGCCAGGCTGGCGGACAGAGCCATCCACTTCACTCCGAACCGTATCCCGTTCCCCAGCGATACCCATAGATTCACAAACGCCACTACCGCGCCCAGCTCGCCCGTCAGGAACATTGCGACAAAGCAGGCGGTCTGGTCGAAGACGATCGCCAATACCCGTCGTCCGGGATAGACGCCTGGATTGCGTTTCACGTTTGCCCAATGCACAAGCGCGAAAACGAGGACGCTGCCGGTCACGCCCAGGCCTTTAAGCGCGTCAGGGTTCTGCATGACCAGAAACCAGAACAGATACCAGAGGATCAGGATCGGCAGGGGGACGAACAGCCGGACATAACACTGCGCCAATTCGAGATCGGCGGATTGGGTGGGGTCGTGAGGATTATTCATGCAGGCGAGTCATGTTGTGCCGTGGGTCTGTTCTGCCCAAACAATCAGTTGTTCGCCTGGCTGGCGCGTTATCTAGATCAGCGCCACGTGCAAACGCATTCTTTATTGTGGTACCGGTATCGGTACTGGATGCGCAAACTTTAAATCAGCCAAACCCGAGACTGGGCCACCAGGCGCCCCTCGACCTGCGGGCACCGTATGGAGCCTGAAGCACCCCAAAACCTCCTCAACTGGCGTAACCGAAATCGCCGACCCACTCGCCGCGGCGGTAGTCGATCGCCAGCCAGTTGGGTACGTAAGGACGCGGATTCTCGAGCGGAAAACCTTCGGATGGCGGGGTGGCCCCGCCTTCGGCCACGCTGCAGCGCCGGGTCATGATGGGTTTGAAGCGTACCGAAAGGCGGTCGTTGACGGGGGTGGCGTGGTCCGCCACGTCCCCGAAATAAACCCGCTTGCGCAGCAGGCAGGAAAACAGCAATTCCATCTCGGCCACCAGCGGCCGGTCGCGCCGCGCCAGCGCCTTTTGCGCCGCGGTGGTCAGCCGGATCTCCAGCGATTTATCGTGCAGGGTAATGTTCATGGCAAGGCTCCTGATGACATCGTCCGTACCGATCATTAACGGCCATGTCCGGTTCCTGCTGTAGGCCTGCACGACTGGGCGCCTGCCCGCCGGCAGACGCCTCAGAAATCGCGTTCGACCTTGAAGCCGTTGATGACGATGTCGCCTGCCACCATGCGTGCGCCATGGTTCACCGCGTCGAGGATGTCGCCGTCTGACCAGCCGGCGGCGCGCGCCGCCTGCAGGTCGACTGCGCTGACGCTCTTGGAGTCGCGCGTCGCCTTCAGCACCAGTCCGAGCAGCATCTTCTCGTCGGGACTCAGCGGGCTGTCATGGAAATCGGCGCGCGTGGCGGCGACCTGCTCGGGCGTCCAGCCGGCCGCGTTGATCAGCATGCCGGCATTCATGTCGATGCAGTAGTCGCAGTTTCCGCCCTGCGACACCAGCATGCGGATGCATGCCATCAGCGGCATTGAAAGCCTGGGATGCTGCATGACGCTGCCGTAGTATTCCCACTGGTGTTTCAGCAGAAAGGGATTGGCGCTGAATACCTGGATCGCGGTCGGCACATGCCCCCAGGCGTTTTTGATCTGGGCATAGATCTCGGCGACTTCGCCGGTTGCGGCTTCGGGCGTGACGGTTTGCAGAATGCTCATGACTGACTCCTGTTGCGGTTATATCCAACGCCTGACGCGGGCTTTGTAGTCCCGGTAGGCGTCGCCGAATTTCGCTTCGAGATGCACTTCTTCGTGCCGGATCACGCCGAAGCGGAGCATGATCCAGATCAGGGGGGCGAACGCGAGCGGCCAGAACGTACCCAGCAGGAGCGATACGCCGGAAAGGAGGAACCAGTCTCCGAGATAGATCGGGTTGCGGCTGAAGCGGAACGGCCCGCGCGTACACAGGGTGGACGCGCCGCTGTAGGGATTGACCGTGGTGCGGTGCCGCGCAAAGGTCCATAGCGTCCAGACGAACAATGCCAGCCCGACGCCGACCGCAAGCCAGCCCAGCGGGCGCGTCGCCGTGCCCAGGTCGAGCGGCAACGCAAGTTGGTGGCGGTCCAGCCACCAGCCGCCCAGTATGGCCGCCGCATAGGGCGCCGGCGGCAGGATCAGCGTGCGTGGGCGCTGCGCAGGGTTCTGCGGGGCCAT
>JAJYXA010000588.1 GCA_021791235.1 Pseudomonadota bacterium | reverse complement strand
AAAAAGTGCGCTGAACAGCCATGGGAATGCTCCGGAAGGAAAATGAGAAAAAGTTCAAAAAACCATGAAAATCAGCCTGCTAGGATAGCACGCCCCACCCCGGCCTGTCTTGTCCGACGGCTAGTTCGCGACGCGCGGCAGCACCCCGGCCTCGCCAGCAGCGGCACACAGATCGGCATCGAAGCCGATCCCTGCCGCCCACGCCAGCCGCCCGCCGCACCACAAGAGCGGCAAGCGATCGCGCTGCCAGGGCGGTACCGCGTGCTCCTGCAGCAGGTTCTTCAGGCTGCGATGGGGGCCGCCCGCGTGCAGCCGCAGGCGCTCGCCCCCCTGCCGCACTCCCAGCGTAACCTCGCCCGCCGCCAGCGGGTCGCGCTTCAGGCCTGAGCCGGTCACCGCCTCCATCTGCACGTGAACCCCGGCAGCCGGCACCCAGAGCGACGCCTCGCCGTGCCAGCGGACCGGTTCTGCCGCGGCCGGCGGCAGCGGCGCCAGATAGGCTCCGCCGCGAAAGCGCCAGACTTCCATCTGTCCCAGCCTGACGCGCACGCGTGCATCGTCTTTCGCTTCCAGCAACTGATGCAGCGCCTCGTTCAGCTGGCGGGCGCTGGGCATGGGCTGACCCTGCTGCTCGATGAAGTAACGCAGCAGATTGCGCGCCCGCGGCAACGAGAGATGCGCCAGCGCGCTGCAGTCAAGGCGGTTGCCGTCGATGGCCGCTGCCCCATCCAGCCGCGCCAGCTCATCCAGCAAGCCGGCGGCCTCGGCCTGCAGCGCAGCGGCGCGCGCAAGGGTGGCGCTGCTGCCGGGAAAATGCGCCGCCAGCAGCGGCATCACCTGCTGGCGCAGCGCGTTGCGGCGGTAGCGGATGTCCCGGTTGCTTTCGTCGTCCACCCATGCCAGCCCATGCGCCTGCGCATAGTCAAGTATCCCGGCGCGCGTCACCCCCAGCAGCGGCCGCAGTTGCGCCGCCCGCCAATCCGGCCGGTGCTGCAGCTCGCCCATCGCTGCCAGGCCTTTCGGTCCGGCGCCGCGCAGCAGCTGCAACAAGAGCGTTTCGGCCTGGTCGTCCTGCTGGTGCGCGGTGAGCAGGAAATCCGTGTCCAGCGCGGCAAAAATGCGCTGGCGCCCGCGCCGCGCGGCCGCCTCGATGCCGGCCGCGTCGTCGCGCGCGATCCGTACCCGATGGATGGTCAATTCAACGGCATGCGATGCGCACAACTGCGCGCAGAAATCGGCCCAGTCGTCGGCATGCGGCGACAGGCCGTGGTGCACATGCACGACCCGCAGCGCAAAGGGATGTCGGTCGCGCAGCGCCAGCAGGACGTGCAGCAGGACCACCGAATCGAGCCCGCCCGACAATGCCAGCGTCAGCCGGGCATGCGGGGGAGCGTGGCGGGCAAGAACGTCCGCCACGGCTGCGACGACAGGCCTATTTGGCAGGGGTTTCCTTGAAGCTGCCATATGCCCGCAGGCGCTGGTAGCGCGCGGCCAGCAGCGCATCGAGCGACGGCTTGCGCAACTCGGAAAGCGTGTCGGTCAGCGCGCGGCGCATCGCCTGGAACATGGCGTCCCAGTCGCGCTGCGCGCCGCCCAGCGGTTCCTCGACGATGCGGTCGACCAGGCCGTTGGCCTTCAGGCGGTCGGCGGTGATGCCCAGGGTTTCGGCGGCGACCGGGGCCTTGTCTGCGCTCTTCCACAGAATCGAGGCGCAGCCTTCGGGCGAGATCACCGAATAGGTCGAATATTGCAGGATCAGCGTGCGGTCGCCGACGCCGATGGCCAGCGCGCCGCCCGACCCCCCTTCGCCGACGATGCTGCAGATGATCGGCGTTTTCAGTTCGGCCATCACGTACAGATTGCGCGCGATGGCTTCGGACTGGCCGCGTTCCTCGGCGCCGATGCCGGGATAGGCGCCCGGGGTGTCGATGAAGGTGAAGATCGGCAGGCCGAACTTCTCGGCCAGGCGCATCAGGCGCAAGGCCTTGCGATAGCCTTCGGGACGCGGCATGCCGAAATTGCGGACAATTTTTTCCTTGGTGTCGCGGCCTTTCTGGTGGCCGATCACCATCACCGGCTCGCCGTTGAAGCGCGCCATGCCGCCGACGATCGCGGCGTCGTCGGCATAGGCGCGGTCGCCGTGCAGTTCGGAAAAATCGGTGAACAGTCCCTGCACGTAGTCGAGCGTGTAGGGTCGCTGCGGATGGCGCGCCACCTGCGACACCTGCCAGGCGTTGAGCTTGGCATAGATGTCCTTGGTCAGCGTCTGGCTCTTTTTCTGCAGGCGGCGGATTTCCTCCGAGATATCGAGGGCGGAGTCGTCCTGCACGAAGCGCAGTTCTTCGATCTTGGCTTCGAGCTCGGCGATCGGCTGCTCGAAGTCGAGGAAGGTGATTTTCATCGGTGGTCTTTAATCAGGCTGTCACGGAAAACAGGTCAGCCGGGCATTTTAGCAGCCCGATGCCATTTCCCATGCGCCCTCTTAATGATGGTGATGGCCGTGCGCGCCGTGCGCGTGGCGGTGCTCGACCTCGTCCGGCGAGGCGGCGCGCACCTCGGCCACCACACACTGGAAATGCACCGCCTGCCCCGCGTAGGGGTGGTTGCCGTCGACCACCACCTTGTCTTCGGCGATGTCGGTCACGGTGTAGAGCATTTCCTCGCTGCCGTCGACCGGCGAGCCGACGAACTGCATGCCGATCTCGATGTCGTCGGGGAAGGCGTCGCGCTGTTCCAGCCGCACCAGATCATCCTCGTATTCGCCGAAGGCATCGGCCGGCTGCAGCTTGAGGTCGATGGTGTCGCCCACTGCCTTGCCTTCCAGTGCCTGTTCCACCAGCGGGAAAATGTTGTCGTAGCCGCCGTGCAGGTAACTGACGGGTTCGTCGCTCTCTTCCAGCAGCTTGCCCTCCATGTCGCGAACGATGTAGGTGATGGTGACGACGGTGTCCTTGCCGATGTTCAATTGAGTTCTCCTTTGCCCATTAAAGCAACCAGTTGAAGCACTTCCGCCGCGTGACCGCGGCTGGAAACGCCGTACAGGGCGTGACGGATGACGCCCCGTTTGTCGATGATGAAGGTGGAGCGCACCAGACTTTTACGCATGACGCCGTCCACCTCCTTGTCCTGCAGCACGCCATAGGCTGCGCAGGTCGCCTGTTCCTTGTCGGCCAGCAGACGCACGCTGATGCCGTGCTTGTCGCGGAATTCGCCGTGCTTGATACAGTCGTCGCGCGACACCCCGAGCACCGTGGCGCCCAGTTTGGAGAAGTCGCTTTCCAGTTCGGAAAATTCAATGGCTTCTGCCGTGCAGCCCGGCGTGTCGTCGCGCACATAGAAGTACAGCGCGAGCGTCTTGCCCCGAAACTGGGACAGTTCGACGATGTTCATGTCCGCGTCCGGATTGGAAAAATCCGGCGCGCGGTCTCCCGCTTTCAACATGGGGGCTCC
>JAJYXA010000238.1:1316-3451 GCA_021791235.1 Pseudomonadota bacterium | reverse complement strand
CCGCACGTGCCGGGCTTCGTCCTGCTCGGGGTAACCCACCCAGGCCATCAGGTAGCCGCCGCGTTCGACGCAGAGGCGACAGATCTCCACCAGCAGCTTGTATTCGTCCTCGGCGCGCACCAGCGCGCCGTTGCAGTCGCTGAGCAGGCGCAGCGCACGATTGAGTTTCCGCTGCCGGGTTTCGCTCTGCCGCAGTTCGTAGGTCATGCGCTCCGCCATGGCCTCCGCCCGCGCCTGCCCCATCACCAGCAGCCAGACCACCCAGGTCAACAGCAAGCTGCCGATCGTGCCGGCGGCGGCGACGAACGCCGCCTTGTCGCTGTCTCGCCGCGCGTCGAACGAGGGTTGCGAGTTGACCACCACCGTCCAGGGATGGCCGAAGAGGGAGAGCTGCCTGACCGCGTGGAATGCGGAATCCGCGCCGCCGGTTCTGCCGTTCGAGTCGAACATCGGCCCGCCCGGATCGCGCTTAGCGGCGAGCTCGTCGCCGTCGTAGATTTCGAGCTGCATTGCAGCCCTGATTTCGCCGTAGCCTTGCCTCAGGATTCCCGCCATCAGGTCATTCATCCGGAACGGGGCATAGACCCAGCCGACCAGATTGGCGCGGCGCTCGGCGACCGTCCGATGGGGCGCACCGGGGCGATAGACCGGCAGATACATCAGGAACCCGGCCTGAGGGTTCTGCTTGGTCTCTTGCAGCAGCCGCACCTTGCCGGAGATGCGGGTCCGATCCTCGTCCCGGGCGAGATCCATCGCGGCGCGGCGCACCGGCTCGGAATACATGTCGTAGCCGAAGGCGCGCCGGTTGCGCCAATCGAACGGCTCAAGATAGATGATCGCGGTGTAGATGTCGCGCCTGCCCGCGGGAAAAATAGCGTAATCGGGAAAGCCCTCGGCGCGGATCCTGGCGATCTGTCTCGACTTGTCGCGCGGCGGGATCAATTCGGCGAAGCCCACGCCCTGTATGCCGGGATATTTGCCCTCCAGCCTCAGTGCCCGGACGTATGCCGCGAACTGCCCGCGGGATACCGCGGGCGACGCCGCGAACAGGCCGGCGGCCCCCGCCAGAACCTGCTCGTAATCGTGCAGGCGGGTGTCGATGTTGCCGACGATTTCATCGACGCGGAAATCGAATTCGCCCTGGAGCGCCCGGCGCTCGGATTCCCTAGCGGCCTCCTGCAGGTCATAGGTCAGCACCAGACCCAGGAGGAGGATGGCCCAGGGGAGGATTTGCAGACGGCGGGGGTTCTTCTTGCTGTCGGACATGCTCCCAGTCTAGCAGAACTGCCGTCAACGCCTGCCGGTGCGGGCCACCACCAGCGCCCGTATCTCGGCGAGCTTGGCCTTGACCTTGGCGGCGTTGGCGGCGCCCATCCGGATCATGATTTTCTGGCCGGCCGAGAGCGCCTCCAGTTTCGGATCGGCGAACTGGTACAGCACCTTGGGCTGCACCAGCTTGATCGGGTCGCTGATCTCAGGTGCGGCCAGCAAGTCGTCGATCGTCTCGATCAGGCGGTCGTTGAAGTAGCCCTTGGGGTAACCCAGTTCCTCGTAGGCCTGCTGGAACAGCGGATAGAAGCGGACGTAGAAATCGACCAGCTTCTTGGCATCGACCGCCTGCGCAAGCGCCACGTAAGGCGCGTAGCGCGCCCAGTTGTCGGGACTGATGACCGGACCGTCGCTACCCGCCGCGGTGATGAACGCCCCCGGCGCCGGCTTGACCGGCATCATGCCCACCGGCGCCATCGGGCGCGGCAGATTGTCGATGGTGGCGACGATGCGGGTGATGATCCGGTCGGAATAGAACAAGGTCGCCAGGGGGCGCTCGCCGAACCAGGCCGCCAGTTCTCCCAGCATCGCGGCATCGCTCTTGGCCAGCGTCGGCAGGGGCGGCGCGGCGGCCGCTGTCGACGCCGGCGCCGCCTGGATCGGGTGGCGGATCGCCGGTGCAGCCGCCGCCGGCGCCGGGGGCGGCGGCGCCACCACCGGCACGGGCGGCGCGACCGGTGCCGGCCGTTCCTCCTGCCAGTAGTAATAAGCGGCGCCGGCGCCGAGGATGACGACGAGCGCTAAGCCAGCGCTGGTTTTTTTCTTCATGGCGACGCTTCCTCCGGAAATGGGAACGGACTGCTCGT
>JAJYXA010000238.1:0-1306 GCA_021791235.1 Pseudomonadota bacterium | reverse complement strand
GCCGGGAAATCGGTTCAATCGCCGGGCGGGAAAAAGATCATCGCGTGATACGATCCGAACTCCTCGGATCTCTTCTGGTTCCCATGGATCACCTTGCACACGTCAAGCGGCGGCATGATGGAACCTGGGACCAACACCCGCTGGAAGCGCATCTTCGCAGTGTCTCGAATCTTGCCGGTGACTCGGCTGCGGTCTTCGCTTCTGAAAAATGGGGGCGGCTGGCGGGCCTCTGGCACGACCTGGGCAAACACCAGCCGGAATTCCAGAAGTACATCCGTTCAGCCAGCGGACTCGATGCCCACATCGAGACTGCGCCGGGCAAGGTCAAGCACACCATCGCCGGCGCGATACATGCTGCCGATTCCCTCGCCCTGACTCCATCGCTGAAAACCGAACAGGCCGCGCAAAGAGTTTTGGCAGGCTCACGTGGCGAGTCTTCGCCATGAAATTCTGTTATTTATGACTCGACACATACTCGTCCCAAAAAATAATCCCAATTGAAAATGTGAACGAAAGAATGGAAAGGGCGGAGCGCCACATGCTATTTCATGCTCACAGCGCCAATGCTGTCGGTATCTGGCACCCTTTATTCGATCATCTGACTTCTGTATCACGTCTTGCGCGAGAGTTTGCATCGGCTATGCCATGGGCTGATGAGGCATGTCTGTCCGGCTTGCTGCACGACATCGGGAAGTATGGTGATCTGTTTCAGGCAAGACTTCGCGGCCAAGCAAGTGGTCTGGATCACTGGTCGACGGGAGCTCAACTTGCGTTGTTACAACACCGTGCCGTCGCTGCTTGCCTGGCGATAGAGGGCCATCACATCGGGCTACAGTCTGGCAATACGGAAGCCTTGCGTCGGCTCCTGACCGAACAACTCAGGAATCGTCATTCGCTTGGTCTCACGCTGTCCGACGAAAATACACTGCGGCTCAAGGAGCGGGCATTTGCCGACGGAATCGAGCCAATCCAGCCAACCTCGCACGCTCTAACTAGTTGGGAACGGGCCGTGGCTAGCATGCTCGACGTGCGTATGTTGTTTTCTTGTTTGGTGGATGCGGATTTTCTCGATACCGAAGCCCACTTCGATTTTGCATGGGGATTGCGACAGACTCGCATGGTGAGCCTGCCGCATGGCAAGATGAAAGCGATTCTGCAAGAGGAGGCAGCATGAAACGATATGAAATTGCGCTGGAGATAGCTGGAGCTACCGCGATCTGGACACGACCGGATACGGGCGATTCGCCCGGCACATATCCCGCGCCGACACGCTCTGCGGCGCGAGGCATATTCGAGTCGATCTTGT
>JAJYXA010000576.1 GCA_021791235.1 Pseudomonadota bacterium | reverse complement strand
CAGATGCCCTTCGATCACGGCGATCACGCGCGATTCCATCACGTGCGTCAGTTCGCCCAGACGCATTGCGCCGACCATGCGGGCGCTGCCCTTGATGGTGTGCAGGTTGCGGCGCAGGGCATCACGCGCGGCCGGTTCACCCGGTGCGGCTTTCCATGCACGCAGTTGCGCGCTGGTGTCGGGCACCAGGGTGTCGGATTCCTCGAGGAAGATCGGCAGCAGTTGCTGATCGATTTCATCGGCCACTTCACGCCGTTCGAATACCGGCGACGGCGCGGCGGGTTTGATGTCGGGCACCAGTGCGCTGACGTCCAGCAGGCTGGCGGCAGGCTCCGCAGGGCGGGCGGCGGGCGCGGGCTCGACAGGCGTTTCGCCGACCGGGCTGGGTGCCGATTCGGATGCCGGCATGGCCTGCGCGTCTTCCAGTTCGCCTAGCGTCGCGACCAGGTCGCTTGCCGCCTCGGGCAGGTGTCCGCCTTCGATGGCGGCGATCATTTCGTGCAGGCGCGCGACCGTGTCCTCCACCAGCGGCACATGCGCAGACGGCAGGGGCGCCTGGACAAAGCGGTTCCAGTATTGCTCAAGCGCGTGCGACAGTTCGGCAAGGGCCGATATGCCTGCGGTGCCGGCAATACCGCCCAGGGTATGCACGGCGCGACGCGCATGTTCGCTGACCGTGCTGTTGGCGGCCTCGGCGTGTCGCCCGGCTTCTTCGTGCAGCACGGCCAGGCGCTGGTGCGCTTCGGTCATGAAAATTTCGTACAGACCCCTGGAAAGGCAGACCGGGCCGATGCAGACCTCATCAGGCACATACGAAGCCATATCGGCTTCGGCCCAGATGGCTTCGGATTCCCCCCCGGGAGCGGACGATTCCGCAGGCGCTGCGTCGGGTGGCGGCCCGCCGGTTTCGGCGGCGGGCGCAGCGGCGTATTCGATGACGGCGCCGACATCCAGCGCGGGCGCTGCAGGCTGCGTTTCGCCCGCCTGAACCCGCGCCCCCTCGGCGCTAGCGGACTCGCTGATTTCGATGCTTGATTCGACGTTGATTTCTTCGATATTCGCAGCCGTATCCCGATCAAGCGCAACGATGGCATGCTCACGCGCAGCCTCGGCTTCAAGACTGACAACGGCGGCTCCTGCATCGGCGGATTCAGTCGCTGCGCTGGCATCCGTGCCCGTTTCCGGCAACGTAGCCGCGATCTCGAGCGGGGTCGTATGTCCCTGCGCCACGCGATCCACCATGGCCAGCAAGGCGGAAACCGGCAGTGCCGCAGGTTGATCGGTCTGCAAAGCCGCCACCCAATCCTGGAACACGCCGCGGGCGCGCCCGACCAGACGCAGCAGGTCGCTGCTGGCCGGCTTTTTCTCGGCCAGCCAGCCGTTCATCAACTGCTCAAGACGCCATGCGGTTTCGCCCAGTTCGCTCAGGCCGACCATGCGGCCACTGCCTTTCAGGGTATGGAAGCCACGGCGGATGACCGTCTGCGAAGCCAGGTCGTCGGGGTTGCCCTGGCAGGCCTCGCTGGCTTCGCCCATGGTCGCCAGCACTTCGTTGGCTTCTTCCAGGAAGATTTCCAGCAGTTCGGATTCGACCCCCTCGGGGACACGCACCAGGAGCGTGTCCTCGGCAGGCGCGTTTTCGCCGGCCGCAGGGGCTGCCTCTGCCGCCGTCGCGGCCGGGCGGGCGGCTGCGGCCTCGACAGAAAGCGGGGCGATCGGTTCAGCGGCGGTCGACGCCTCCTCCATCCGCTCGATGGAAGGCGGAACCCCCGCTTCCTGCGTCCGCTGCATCGCAACCGCGGCCCGTTCCGGCATCTCCAGCCCGGTCAGGGCCGCCATGTCGGCATCCAGCGCCAGCGGCGCTGCGGCCGCATCCCGGCAGGCGTCGAGGGCAGCGCGCGTCTGCCGTTTCAGGGCGGCGTCGTCGATCAGTTCAGCATCGCGACCGAGTTCGGTCAGCGCATCAATGAATTTTTTTTTTGCGGCGTCGTCGGCCTGGTCGCGCCACTCGATATAGCCTGTCTTCACCTCGGCCTTGCGGTCGGGCAGACCCGCTTCCACCGTGTCGTCAAACGCTCCCCCAGCGGCACTACCGGCATCGATCACGCCAAATTCGATCAGGGCCGGCCGCAGAATGCTGGCGGCGTCGGCTCGCCCGGCGCAGTACGACTCGATATACAGGCCAAGGCTGGAGAAGGCATCGGCCAGACGCCGCTGGGTTGCCTCGTCCGGGTAGCCTTCGCTGGCAAACGATTGCACCGTTTCGGCAGCGGCGGAAAGCAGGCTGGCTGCATCCGGCAGCTCCAGCATGGTCAGCGCACCCTGCGCCTGCTGCGCCAGGCCAGGCAGGTTGGTCAAGCCTTCGCGCTCGTTCGCGTCACGGAAGAAGGCATCCAGCGCCTCCTCCATCTGCCGCAGGTTCTGGCCGACTTCCTGCGCCATATGCACCAGCATCTCGCGTTCGGCCTCGCGCTGGCTGGCGGGTTCCACGACATTGGCTGGCAACTCGCGGCCTTCGATCAAGGCACGCAAGCGTTCCTGCTGGCCTTCGGCGCGGGCAGCAAAATCGGCGTGAAGCACATCTTCCTGGTCGACGGCGTTTTGCACGAAGAGCAGGGTGGACGCGACTTCCAGGTTCATCTGCTCACGTGCATCGCCTTCGCGCCCGGCAGCGGTCAGGGCTGCCGCCGCCAGATCGTCCAGCAAGGGCAGCAGGCCGCTGCTTTCGAGCATCTGCGCCTGCGGCTGCATGCGCGCCAGCTGCGTCTGGAACTGTTCCAGCTGATCGTTATTGCCTTCCACGTAGGCGTGCCAGTGATCGCGTGCGCCTTTCAGGCCGGCCTGCAGGGCATCCAGCACCGGACGCATGCGTGCCAGTTCTTCGGGATCGAGCATGCCGCGCCCCGGCAGGTAACGATCGAGCGCGAACGTCGAGCGGATTTCGGCGGCACGGCCATCCATCGGCTGGCTTTTTGCCACGAAAAACAGGGCGTCGCGCAGCAGGCGTTCGGCTACCTGCGGCGAGCCTTCCATCAGGCGGCGCATTTGCAGGTCGACGCGGGCGAGCAGCTGCTTGACGTGGAAATCGGCCTCGACGCCGCGCGCGATCAGGCTGTCGACAAAGCCGACACACGCCCACCAGAAGGTTTGCGAGGCCAGCGACGGCGCGATGCGCTCGATCGAGGCCAGGGCATCGCGCATGCGCTGCAGACCCTGGTCCGCCTCGATATTGCGCAGGAAAGCCAGCAGGCCGCGCTGGAACAGGCCGCGCGCGGTTTTGACCTGGGCCGCCAGTTCCTCCTGCGTCAGGCCCTCATTGGCGGCCTTGCCGTGCACCCGCGAACGCAGATCGGGGAAAAACAATTCGCCTTCGAACACCCGCTCCGCGCCCTGCAGTTCGCGCAGGCGTTTGTAGAGGGGGAACAGCGCCAGCTCGCCGCTGCCGCGTCCGTCGGCCAG
>JAJYXA010000378.1 GCA_021791235.1 Pseudomonadota bacterium | reverse complement strand
CGGCAACCCGACCTCGGCCGGGGTGCCGCCCGAAGTCGCGGCGCAGACGATCGTGCTCGACTACAACGACGTCGTAGGCCTTACGCGCACCTTCGCCGAGATCGGCAACGAAATCGCCTGCATCATCGTCGAGCCCTTCGCCGGCAACATGAACCTGGTCAAGCCGACCACCGAATTCATGGCGGCGATGCGCCGGCTGTGCGACCAGCATGGCGCGCTGCTGATTTTCGACGAGGTGATGACCGGTTTCCGCGTCGACCTCGGTTGCGCGCAGAAACTGCTCGGCATCCGCCCCGACCTCACCACGCTGGGCAAGGTGATCGGCGGCGGCATGCCGGTGGGCGCCTTCGGCGGCCGCACCGACGTGATGGACGCGCTGGCGCCGGTCGGGCCGGTGTACCAGGCCGGCACGCTGTCGGGCAACCCGGTGGCGGTGGCGGCGGGGCTGGCGACGCTGGATGCGATCAGCGAGCCGGGCTTCCACGCGAGTCTCGCCGCCCGCACCGAGCGGCTGGTCAAGGGCCTGACAGCCGCCGCCGCCGAGGCCGGCGTCACTTTCTGCGCCGATTCGGTCGGCGGCATGTTCGGCCTCTATTTCGCACACACGCCGCCCACGAGCTTTGCCGAAGTGATGCAGTGCGACAAGGAGAAATTCAACCGTTTCTTCCACGCCATGCTCGATCGCGGCATCTATCTCGCGCCCTCCGCGTATGAAGCCGGCTTCGTCTCGGCCGCGCACAGCGACGCCGACATCGACGCCACGATCAGCGCGGCGCGTGACGTGTTTGGAAAGTTATAAACCATTAACCACAGAGGCACGGAGACACAGAGAACTGCATTTGTTTTTCTCCGTGCCTCTGTGTCTCTGTGGTAAAAAACTGAATGAACGACGAACTCTCACCCGAGGACGAATTGCGCCTCAACGTCCTCTTCAACACCGAGCTCAAGGCGGTCCGCATCGACGAATCGAACATGACGCTGTGGGCGTTGACGCCGCAGGGCGAGGCCAGCGTGCCGCTGAAGCCCAACGAGCGTTCCGACCGTTACCTGAAGCGGGTGCGCGAGTTGCTGTCCGGCCACGCGCTGGGCTCGCCCGGCGGCTACCCGGTGCACCTGACGCGCTGGACGCGGCAGTCGCAGGCCGGGCTCTCCACCCAGCATCTGGCAAAGCTGCTGCTGATCGCCGAGGAGGAGGCGGTGGTCGCGGTGGCGCACTCGCCCGCGCTCACCGACGAGCTGGCGCGCTACGCCTGGTGGTGCATGCCGACCATCGAGAACGCGCGGCTGATGCTGACGCGCGACGTGGTGTGCCGGGGCAGCATGGGCCGCACGCTGGCCGAATTCCTGATCGAGCACCTGGCTTTCCTGCACGAAGACGATGTCGGCATTCTCGATACCGTCGCGGTGATGCTGGTCTCGGGCGTGCTCAGCGACGCCGAGCGCCTGTCGATCTGGAAACGCGGCACCAGCCGCAATTCGTATTACGTCGCCTTCCTCGAACTGCAGCCCGACACGCTGCCCAACCCGCGTGCCGCGCGGGCCGATCACGCGAGTGTGCCGCAACGGGTCGGCAACCCTTACAGCCTGATGCTGCAGAAAGCGCTGTCGGGGCAGGGGCAGACTTTCATCGCCACCACCGCGACCATCCTCGAACGGCCGGAAATCCAGGAAGTGGTGAACCACACGCTGAACGCGCTGGCACAGTGGTGCGCGCCCTTGCGTCAGGCCGACGAGGCGACGCGCAACGCCGCGCGCACCGCGCTCCTTGCCGCCGCGCCGAAATTTGAAGCGGACTGCGACGCGCTGGACGCGCTGTCCGCGGTGGATGCCGATACCGTTCGCCCGATCTTCCTCAAGACCACCGCGATCGGCTCGCTGATGCGGCGCAAGATTCAGCCCATCGTCACGCCGCTGCTCGACGCGATCGCGGGTTTACGGCGTCAGCCGTAAGCCCGGCCCGGAGAAATCACTTCCCCAGCGCGCCATCGAGGCTGGCGAGGAATTTGTCGGGTTTCTCGAACCCGATCACCTTGTAGTCCGACTGCACGCCGGCGCTGTTCCAGAAGACCAGTCCGGGCGGGCCGAACAGGTTGAAGCGCTTCAACAACGCCTTGTCGGCCTCGCTGTTGGCGGTGACGTCGGCCTTCAGCAGCACCACGTTCCGCAGGCGTGCCCGCACCCGCGCATCGCTGAAGGTGAAGGTTTCCATTTCCTTGCACGACACGCACCAGTCGGCATAGAAGTCGAGCATCACGGCGCGGCCGTCGGCCTTGGCCGCAACCAGGCGGGCGTCGAGCTCGGCCACGTCCTTGACCTTCTCGAACGCCAGACCCTTCTGCTCGGCCGCCATCGCCACGCCGCCGGCGCCGCTCTTGAATACGTCGAGCGGCTGCAGCAGATTGCGGCTGCCCGCCAGCATGCCGAGCAGGATCGCCAGGCCGCCGATCAGCAGCACCACGCCGAGCCCCTTCCACAGCCGCGACCAGCCGGTTGCGTGGGCCGGCAGCGGGTCGAGCGCGTGGAGGTAGATCGCCGAGGCGATCAGCAGCAGCGCCCACAGCAGCATGCCGACCCAGCCAGGCACGACCGGCGAGATCAGGTAGATGGCAATCGCCAGCATCATCACGCCGAAGAAATACTTCACCGCGTTCATCCAGCCGCCGGCGCGCGGCAACAAGGCGCCGGCCGACAGGCCCACCAGCAGCAGCGGCACCCCCATGCCGAGCGCCAGCACGAACAGCGCCACGCCGCCCAGCACGGTGTTGCCGGTCTGCGCGATGAAGGCGAGCGCGGCGGCCAGCGGCGGCGCCACGCAGGGGCCGACGATGACGGCGGAGAACACGCCCATGACGAAGACGCCGGCGAAGTGGCCGCCCTTCATCTTGTTGGCGCGCTCGGAAAACTTGCTCTGCAGGGCGCTGGGCAATTGCAGCTCGAAGAAACCGAACATCGACAGCGCCAGCAGCACGAAAATGCCCGCGCCGACGCCGAGCGCCCACGGGTTCTGCAGCGCGTTCGACAGCAGGGTGCCAGACAGCGCCGCCGCCACCCCGGCCAGCGCATAGGTGATCGCCATGCCCAGCACGTAGGCGAGCGACAGCAGGAAGCCGCTGGTCTTGGTCAGCTGCCGGTTCTGCCCGGCGATGATGCCCGACAGGATGGGGATCATCGGGAACACGCAGGGGGTGAGCGCCAGCAGCAGGCCGAAGCCGAAGAAGGTGGCGACCACCGGCCAGAAGCTGCCGCCTTTCAGCACGCGCTCGATGCGGGACGTATCGGATTCGCCGGCGGGTTCGGCCGGCGAATCCGCGCTGGCCGCAGCCACTGTCGCCGCCACCTAGCCTCCACCCGAAACCAGGGAAAACTCGCGCTTGATCGGCGGATAGCAGACGCCGACCGCCTCGTTGCAGCCCTGCCAGGTCGCTTCCAGCACCAGCCGTTCGCCGGCGGCAAGCGCGCGCGACAG
>JAJYXA010000598.1 GCA_021791235.1 Pseudomonadota bacterium | reverse complement strand
AAGGGTTTTCACTCGCAGCGCCGTAACGGCTGCGCACGTAGTCTTCGACGATCGCCTGGAAGTCGGCGGCGATGCGGTCGCCCTTCAGCGTCACGGTCTTTTCGCCGTCGACGTACACCGGCGCGACCGGCACTTCGCCGGTGCCGGGCAGCGAGATGCCGATGTTGGCGTGCTTGGATTCGCCGGGGCCGTTGACCACGCAGCCCATCACCGCCACCTGCATGGATTCGACTCCGGGATACCGGCTGCGCCACAGCGGCATCTGGGTGCGCAGAAAGGTTTCGATGTCCTGCGCCAGTTCCTGGAACACGGTCGAGGTGGTGCGGCCGCAGCCGGGGCAGGCGGTGACCTGCGGGGTGAAGGCGCGCAAGCCCAGCGCCTGCAGGATTTCCTGGCCGACGCGGACTTCCTGGGTACGCTCGCCGCCCGGTTCGGGCGTCAGGGAAATGCGAATGGTGTCGCCGATGCCTTCCTGCAGCAGCACCGCCAGCGCGGCGGTCGAGGCGACGATGCCCTTGCTGCCCATGCCGGCCTCGGTCAGCCCGAGGTGCAGCGGATAGTCGCACTGCGACGCGAGGTCGCGGTACACCGAAATCAGGTCCTGCACCCGGCTCATCTTGCACGAGAGAATGATTTTGTCGCCGCCCAAACCCAGTTCCTCGGCTTTCTTCGCCGACTCCAGCGCGGACGCGACCATCGCGCGGCGCATCACCACCTCGGCGTCTTCCGGCTGCGCGAGGCGCGCGTTGTCGTCCATCATGCGCGCCGCCAGCGCCTGGTCGAGGCTGCCCCAGTTGACGCCGATGCGCACCGGCTTGTCGTGGCGGCACGCCACCTCGATCAGGGTGGCGAACTGCTCGTCGCGCCTGTTGCCGCGGCCGATGTTGCCGGGATTGATGCGCAGCTTGGCCAAAGCCTCGGCGCACTCCGGCACCTGGGTCAGCAGCTTGTGGCCGTTGAAGTGGAAGTCGCCGACCAGCGGCACGCGGCAGCCCAGCGCGTCAAGGCGCTCGCGGATGCGCGGCACCGCGGCGGCGGCCTCCAGCGTGTTGACGGTGAGGCGCACCAGTTCCGAGCCGGCCTCGGCGAGCGCCTGCACCTGGCGCACGGTGGCCGTGATATCGACGGTATCGGTGTTGGTCATCGACTGCACCGCCACGGGCGCGTCGCCGCCGACCAGCACGTGGCCGATCCGCACCTGGCGGGTGAAACGTCGGACGATCCGGGGCATCATTCTTCCAGAGTGGCTATTCTTCAAGTGTGAAACGGGCGACCGTCACTGCAATGTAGGGTTTCAAATCGATGGGGCGACCGTTGTACGTCATGCGCGCTTGCGCGGCGTTGCCCACCACCAGGTCGAACGGGGGCTGGCCGCGAACCTCGATACGGCTGCCGGGCGGATTGAGTTGACGATGCAGCATGCGGCCACTGGCGTCCCTGATTTCGACCCAGGCTTCGTCGCCGAATTCAAAATGCAGCACGCCCTCGGCCGCCGGCGACTCGGGGGCGGCGGGAGCGCCGGCCTCAGCGGATTCGGCGGTCACCGCTTCCGGTTCGGGCGGCGGGACGGGAGTGGCTTCGACGGCGGCGGGAGGCGGCGGCACTTCCGCCGGTTTCGAAGCAGGTTGCGGCACGGCAATAGGCGCAGAAGGAGTAAGCACCAGCGACGGAGTCTGATTCGAGATACCCTCTCCTTCGCTGTTGAGCCACACATACAACGCGATCGGGGCCGCCACCACCACCAGCATGCCCAGCATCAGCAGGATCAGCCAGGGCGAGGTCAACCAGGAACGCGGCAAGGGCGGCTCGGCATGGCTGACCGGAGCCGGTTCGGCCGGCGCCCCGTCCATGTGCGCCAGCAGGGCTTCGGGCGCCAGCCCCAGCAGGCGCGCGTAGTTGCGGACAAACCCGCGGGCGAAAACGGGCTGACCGAGGCTTTCGAAGTCATCCGTCTCCATGGCTTCGATCTGGCGATGCATCAGGCGCAGGCGTGCGGCGGCATCTTCCAGCGTGATGCCCTGCGCTTCGCGCGCTTCACGCAAAACCTGCCCAACCGAAAACCGCGCGTTCCCGCTCATTCGTATTGCCCCGCCAGCAGCAGCCGCGCTTCGTTCGAATCGGGAAAGCGCTTGCGCAACTGCAAACCATAGGCCGCTTCCTGCGCGCGGTCGCCCAGTTTGCGTTCCAGCCGCACCCCCAGCCACAGGCTTTCCGCGGTGGGCGGCGCCAGTTCGGCATGGCGGCCCAGCAGGCGCTGCGCTTCAATCAGCCGCCCCTGGCGAAAGTGCAGTCCCGCCAGCTTCAACACCGTGTCGGGATTGTCGGGTTGCAGCTTGAGGGATTTCAGAAGATTGGCCTCGGCCAGCGCGAGGTCGCCCTTCCTTTCGGCGCACAGACCGGCATTGGCCATGGCCTGCTCGGGTTGCGCGTACAGCGGATTGCGCAGCGCGGCGCCGAACTGTTCGAGTCCTTCATCGTAACGGCCGCGGGTACAGAGAAACCAGCCGAAGTTGTTGCGCGCTTCCGAGTCGCTGCGGTCCAGCTCGATCGCGCGGCGGAAGTTTTCTTCTGCCAGCTTGTCTTCGGCCAGTTCCATGTAGATCAGGCCATAGATGTTGTAGGCGGGGCCAAAGCGGCTGTCGGCGGTGATGGCCTTGCGCAGTTCGTCGAGCGCGATCTTGTACTGGGCACGGGCAAAATAGGCGCCGGCCAGGTCGGTGAAGGCACGCGCGCGCTGACGGCTTTCGCTGTCCGCTTGCGTGTCGGCGACACCGCTGCCCTCCCCGATGGGCTGGCCTGCGCAGCCTGCCAGCAAGGCTGCCGCCACTACGATCCGTTTTTTCACGCTGCCTCCTTGTGCATCCGTTTCATCACGCGCCCGCTCCTGTCGGCCACCTTGCCGGCCAGCTGGCCGCAGGCGGCGTCGATGTCGTCGCCGCGCGTCTTGCGCGTGGTCACCACATATGCCGCGTCCTGCAGTATCTCGCGGAACACCCGCATGGCGTCGGCACGCGGTTTTTCATAACCGGAATCCGGGAACGGATTGAACGGGATGAGATTGAATTTGCACGGCACCTCGCGCGTCAGTTCGATCAGCTGCCGCGCGTGCTCGGGTTGATCGTTCACCCCGGCCAGCATCACGTATTCGAAAGTGATGAAGTCGCGCGGCGCATGTACCAGATAGCGCCGGCAGGCCGCCATCAGTTCGCGCAACGGGTATTTCCTGTTGATCGGCACGATCTGGTCGCGCAGCGCGTCGTTGGGCGCGTGCAGGCTCACCGCCAGCGCCACCGGGCAGCGCTCGGCCAGGCGGTCCATCGCCGGCACCAGGCCGGAGGTCGACACCGTCACCCGCCGCCGCGACAGGCCATAGGCGTGGTCGTCGAGCATGATGCCGAGCGCGGTCACCACGTTCTCGAAGTTCGCCAGCGGCTCGCCCATGCCCATCATCACCACGTTGGTGACCGGGCGGTCGGAGATTTC
>JAJYXA010000088.1 GCA_021791235.1 Pseudomonadota bacterium | reverse complement strand
CCGACCTGCCCTCCAGCATGGCCATCCTGCGCCACGTGCGCGAGCTGCGGCCGGAACTGCCGGTGGTGGTGCGCACCATCGACGACACCCACATCGACGCGCTGAAAGCGGCGGGCGCGGCCGAAGTGGTGTCCGAAGTGATGGAGGGCTCGCTGATGCTGGCCTCGCACGCGCTGATGCTGCTGGGCGTGCCGCTCTCGCAGGTGCTGAAGCGCATCCGCCAGGTGCGCGAGACGCGCTACGCCATGATGCGCGGCTTTTTCCGCGGCGCCAGCGACGCCGACGACGAACTCGACCAGCATGCCCAGCCGCGCCTGCATACCGTGCTGATCACGCAAGGCGCGGCCGCGGCGGGACATAGCCTGGAAGAACTGGCGCTGGACGAATTGCTGGTGGAAGTGGTGGCGATCCGCCGCCAGGGGATCAAGGGCGTCGATCCGCAGCCCGACACCGAAATCCGGGTCGGCGACGTGCTGGTGCTGCGCGGCGCCGCCGATGGGTTGGCGGCGGCGGAGTTCAGGGTGTTGCAGGGTTAGCCTGCTTGATTTGCAGCTTTAAGGCGCTTTGCAGACGACGTAGAAGTTGGCGCCGTCGTCGACATAATTGGCTGTGGGAATGGCAGTGCCCGCTGTGGTACCCGTGGTGGCACGCACTGTGCCGGTTGTGGCGTTGCCATCATCAAACTGCGTATCGATCGCCTGCGCGATCTTGGCCGGCAGGTTGTTGGAGCAAATGACAATGCCGTTAATGCCGAACGCGCCGTTTTGCACGCCCGTCACACCCGATGCGGCGTTGGGTGGGTTCGCGGTGCCGATCGTGCCGGTGGTTGTGGCGCCGCCAACGAGGCCGGCTAGACGCAGGTGTTGCCAGAACAAACGGGATTCGTCGCTGGCTGTTCCAGAATTATAAGTGGGTGTTCCCGCTGTGCCGGTGCCGATCGTGCCATCGCCGGTACCGCTGGTTGTCGTGCTGCCGGCCGCTGTCCAGCGTGTAGCGGCGCTAGGATCGTCCCCCGGTAGCGCCCGATAACGATCCTGATAAAGATTGATGGCGGCCGTCATCGACTGGAAATCATTGGCGACGTTGCGAATGCGGCCCTGTGTGATGAGCTCCTGCCCTTTCAGAATGCCGCCCAGCAACAGGCCGATAATGACCAGCACGATGGCGATCTCGATCAGGGTAAAGCCCGACTGGCGTCGCGCGAAGGGGGGGTGCGGCATGGTAGGGCTCTCCGGTTATTATTGCCTGATGGGCCAACCCGCAAAATATGTGCCACCGGTTGGGTTGGTGTAAGGTTTTGATTGAAAATGAAAAAACACGATCAAATGCGTCGGGAGCAGCCCTGTTTTGACGAAAATACGACGCCCGTGCCGGGTTTCCGTCAGGGCGGGCGTGATCCGGCCCGCACGCGCACCCTCCATTTCCGGGACGGAATGCCGATGGCGACGCCGAGGTCGTCGGCGATGTGCCGCACGCGCACCCTCCATTTCCGGGACGGAATGCCGTTCGCAACCGGGGGGACTTCAGGGCGTAAACGCACGCGCACCCTCCATTTCCGGGACGGAATGCCGTGCGCGCCGGTGTCGCGCGCCGCTTGCCAGCGCACGCGCACCCTCCATTTCCGG
Source organism: Pseudomonadota bacterium (assembly GCA_021791235.1). The sequence continues at coordinate 1,880 of JAJYXA010000088.1, read as the reverse complement.
GACGGAATGCCGATAGCTGTGACATGCTGATCGTCCTGCGTTCTTTCCCGATTCCACATACATGACCGAGCGCGCCGAAACCGCCCCGCACCTGGCCTGGCTGACGTCGCTGGCCGAGCGCTTCACCCGCGTGGCGCCCGGGCGCTGGCTGGGGCTGATGCTGCTGGCCCTGCACGCGGCCGTGGTGTTCGATGCCGACACGACGGTGACGCGTGCTTTCCTGCTGGCGCATTACGGCCTGTTCCTGCTGTGGCAGCCGCTGGTACGCAGCGAGGCGCGCATCGAGCCGCGGCTGGCCTTCCCGGTGTTCGCCATGGCCGCGCTGCTGGTGCTGGTGGACAGCACCTGGGTGATGGCGCTGTGGCTGGCGATTCTGGCCGGGCTGGTGGGGGCGGTGGCGGCGTCGCAGAACGAACGCGGCCAGCGGCTGGCCTATCTGCTTGCACTGGCCTATCTGCTTGCGCTGCTGCTGACCTGGGTGCTGCCGCAAAGCCTGGGGGGTACCGCGCTGCCCGATGAGTTGCAGGCTGCAGTGCGCTATGGCCTGCCGCTGCTGCCGCTGGCGATCCTGTTTTTGCCGACGGGGCGTGCGCGCGGTGGGTCATCGTCGACGCTCGATTTCATCTACGGCCTGATGCTATCGCTGCTCATCATGGTGACGGCGCTAGGCGTGTTCGCCGTGGTGGCGGTGGCCAGGGTGAGCTACGCCTGGGCGCTGGTGCAGACCTTATTGGGGATGGCGGCGCTGCTGCTGGCGCTGTCGTGGCTGTGGAATCCGCGCGCCGGGTTTGCCGGGCTGGGACAGGTCACCTCGCGCTATCTGCTGTCGGTGGGGCTGCCCTTCGAAGGCTGGGCGCAGCGGCTGGCGACGCTGGCCGAGCGCGAGCGCGATCCCGAATCCTTCGTGCGCGACGCGCTCGCCGACCTGCACGAACTGACCTGGATCCGCGGCGGCCGCTGGCAGGCGGCGCGCGGCGAGGGGACGTTCGGCGAGCCCGCCGAACATGCCGTCGCCCACGCCTTCCACGGCCTGAGCCTGACCTGGCAATCCACCCGCCCACTCACCCCGGCGCTGGCCCTGCACGTGCGGCTGCTGTCGCAACTGCTGGGGTACTTTTATGCGTCCAAGGTGCGCGAACAGACGCTGCGCGAACAGGCCTACAGCCAGGCGATCCACGACACCGGCGCGCGCCTGACCCACGATGTGAAGAACATCCTGCAGTCGATGAAAACCCTGCTCGCCGCGGCCGACACGTCCACCCCTGAGGACAGCGAGCGTCTGCTCGCCCTGATGAAGCGCCAGCTGCCGCAGCTCGCGTCGCGCCTGTCGCAGACCGTCGACAAGCTCAAGCAACCGGCTGAAATGGATGCCGCGCATATTCCCGCGCAGGCCTGGTGGACGGCCCTGCAGACGCGCTACGAACACGACGACGTGCAGTTCTTCGCCGACGCGGTCGACGACACGCCGCTGCCACAGGACCTGTTCGACAGCGTGGTCGACAACCTGCTGACCAATGCCCTGCGCAAGCGCCAGCACGAACCGGGCGTGGCGGTGGAAGTGCGGCTGGCGCTGCAGCCGCTGGTGAGCCTGACGGTGGCCGACAGCGGCGCGCCGGCCCCCGAGCACGTTGCACGCAACCTGTTCCAGAGCCCGGTGGCGTCGGATTTCGGCCTCGGGGTGGGGCTGTATCAGGCCGCGCGGCAGGCGGCGCGCTCGGGGTTTCGACTGGAGCTGGCCGACAACCTGGCTGGGCGGGTGACGTTCAGGTTGCTGGCTACGGACAGCCGCCCGACGGACACACCCGGCTTTTGAGCAGGCCATCTGAAATCCATACCACCAGATCGTCGAATTCCCCGCTGGCACTATCGGCCTTGGTCGG
>JAJYXA010000589.1 GCA_021791235.1 Pseudomonadota bacterium | reverse complement strand
CGATCTCCCGACAACACCCTGCCGATGATGACCGGACAGGGCCCCTACGGCCCGGTGGAAATGGGCGGCATGTTCACTGTGATGAAGGTGCGGCGTGACCAGAAGCGCGGCGATTATTCCGATCCCGGCTGGTACAAACAGCCGCCCGGGACGCAGGCCCACGAGGTCGCCGATGCGATGACCGATCCGGTGGTGCGCGCGCCGCAAGCCGCCTCGCCCCAAGGCTCGCCGGGCGATGTGGAAGTGACCGTACGCAAACCCACCGGCCATTGAACGAAAGGAAAAAAGATGAAATCCATTCTGATGGCCGCCCTGCTGATCGCGGGTGTGCCACTGGCGCACGCGCATGGGGACGTGATGCACATGCCGGCAGACGGGGCTGTTGCCGAACAGACCGACTGGGGCATCGCGGGCATGCCGGAGCAGGTCACCCGAACGATCACCCTCGACATGACCGATGCCATGCGCTTCACGCCGGATCACCTCACCGTGCGGACAGGCGACACCGTGCGCTTTGTCGTCCGGAACCGGGGACGCAAACTGCATGAAATGGTGATCGGTACCCCTGAAGAACTGGCGAAGCATGCTGCGTTGATGGCCCGGTTTCCCGACATGCAGCATGACGAGCCCTATATGGTCCACGTTCCTCCCGGCAAGGCTGGCGAAATCGTCTGGCATTTCAACCGCGCCGGCACCTTCGGGTTCGCCTGCCTCATCGCCGGACACTACGAAGCCGGCATGCGCGGCACCCTTATCGTGACCCCCACAGAAGGAGATTCAAAATGAAGAAGTGGATTCCACTGTTCGCCGCGCTGGCGATCGTTTCCCCGTTGCGCGCCGAACCCGTGACCCCGCCCGCTGCGCAGTCCACTGTAATGACCGATGGCGTCGTCCGCCGGATCGATCCGGCCACTGGCAAGCTCACCTTGCGTCACGGGCCCATCGTCAACCTCGACATGCCGGCCATGACCATGGTGTTCCGGGTGCAGCCGCCCGAACTGATGAACACGCTCAAAGTGGGCGATTCGGTGAAGTTTCATGCCGAAACCATCAACGGCATTCTCACCGTGACGGCGATTCATATCGTGAAATAGCGGCTACGGGAACGCTGCCCCGGTGTCGCGCGCCCCGGCCGGATCCATGCAGGGGCGGGAGAAACGCGCACTAGGGCGAATGGGTCTTTTGTACTAGATTTAGAATTGGTGCTGTTGAATATACCCAGCATGCACGTAAAAAATCCGACCATCGAATAGGAGACAAAGATGAAACGCATTTCAATCATGGCCCTTGCCCTCCCCCTTTGCATGGTGGGCGTCATGCCTGCCCATGCGGCAGACCAGGCGCGCGACCAGGATCGAACCCAGTCACAGGATCAGGATCGTATCTACGGTTCCGAACTGATGACGCGGCAGGAGCGCAACGACTATCGCAATCGCATGCGTACGCTGAAAACCCAGCAGGAACGTGAAGCCTTCCGCCTGGAACATCACAAGCAGATGCAGGAGCGCGCCAGGGCCCAGGGCAAGACCCTGCCCGACATGCCGCCTGCGGGGATGGGACCCGGCTCCGGCATGGGTCCGGGGGGTGGCATGGGCCCGGGCGGCGGCATGGGGCCCGGCGGCGGCCGTCGCTGAACGGGCGGCGGCCGGGGATTCAGGCCGGAACAGCGGCCTCGCTGAAGCGTAGTGTTGCAGCGAATCCCTGGCCGCCATCTGCGCGCGGCAGTCCCTCACCCAATTCCAGTCGGGCATGCGACAGCGCCGCGATGCGGGCGACGATGGAAAGTCCCAGCCCGCAGCCTTCTCCCTCCACCTCGCCGCGCACGAAGCGGGCGCTGAGTTCCGATCTCAGGCTGGGCGCCACGCCCGGGCCATCGTCCGCAACGGTGATTGCACAGTCTGATCCGCTGCGCACGAGGCGTACCTCGATGCGCGCGCCTTCACCCGCGTAGCGCACGGCGTTGTCCACCAGGTTGCGAATGGCGATCTGCAGCCATGCCGTGGTTATCGCGATGCTGCACCCCGGCGCCGCATCGACCGTCAGCGATTGCCCCTGGCGCTGGGCTTGCGGCAGCAGTTCCTCGCACACGGCGGCGATGATTCCGGACGGGTCCAGCGGCTGCGGCGCGCTGCCCTGCGTGGCCGGGTCGACGCGCGCCAGCGTCAGCAATTGCTCGACCAGATGCGTCATCCGGTCCACCCCCGCAATCACCTGCGCCAGTGCGTGCTGCCGGCTGTCGGCCGTCTGCGCGCGCAGCGCAACCTGGGCCTGCACCTTCAAGGCCGCCAGCGGGGTGCGCAGTTCGTGCGCGGCGTCCGCGGTGAAACGGCGCTCGTTTTCAAACGCCTCGGTGACGCGCCGGATCAGCGCGTTGAGTGCGGTGCGCAGCGGCGCGATTTCGTCCGGCAGGGCGGGCGATTCGTCGAGCGGCACCAGGGCCTGCGCGTCGAGTGCCCCGACCTGTCGCGCCACCGCATCCACCGGCCGCAGGTTGCGGCCGACGCCCCACCAGACCGCCAGCGCCATCAGCGGCAGCGCCAGCGCGGCGGGAAGCAGCAGCGACAGGCCGATATCGCGCGCCAGGGTTTCGCGCGCGGCGTGCGCCTGGCCGACCACCACCTGGTATTCCTCGTCGGCATCCTGCACCGCATAAAACCGCCAGAGCGCGCCCTGGTAGAGGTGTTCGCTGAATCCGGGAACCACCGCGGACCCGAAGCCGCCGCGGCCCATGGAGCTGACCAGCCGCTGCATCTGCCCGCGCTTCCCGTGCCACACCTCGAAGGCGATCGGCACCGGGTTGTGGCGGCTTTGATCCTGCAGCTCTTCCACAAAATGTTCGACTTCGCCGGCCGCCACGATCGCCAGCAGGGTATCGGCCACCTGGGTCAGCTGGGCATCGAGCAATTCATCGGCTTCGTGGTGCGCGCGCTGATAGACCACCAGCGCAGACAGCAGCCAGATCGCCGCCACCGAACCGGTCAGCAGCCACACCAGCCGTCGGCGCAGGGAATATGGCCGGCTCATGGCGTGGGCGCGCCGGTCGACGCCATGTAGCCGACGCCGCGCACGGTGCGGATCAGGTCGTTGCCGAGCTTCTTCCGCAGGTGATGGATGTGGACTTCGAGGGCGTTGCTGTCGACCGCATCGTTCCAGGTGTAGAGCTGTTCTTCCAGCGCGCGCCGGGTCAGCACGCGGTCGGTGTTTTCCAGCAGCAGGTGCAGCAGGTCGAATTCGCGCGGGGTCAGTTCGACAGGCTGGCCGGCACGCGTCACGCTGCGCGCGGCCGGATTGAGCGCGATCTCGCCCAGCGTCAGCACCGGCTCCGGGCGGCCGTGGGCGCGCCGCACCAGCGCGCGCAGGCGGGCCGCAATCTCGTCGAGGTCGAAGGGCTTCAGCACATAGTCGTCGGCGCCCAGGTCGAGCCCGCGCACCTTGTCTTCCAGCTGGTCGCGCGCGGTCAGGATCAGCACCGGCGTTGCGTCATGGCGTCCGCGCAGCCACTGCAG
>JAJYXA010000116.1:410-3514 GCA_021791235.1 Pseudomonadota bacterium | reverse complement strand
CGGTGACGAAGTCTTTCACCGTGGCGGTTGGAGCGAAAAACCTGTTCGATGTCTATCCAGACAAGATCGGCGTAGTGAGCGAGAACGGAGCTGGTGCCTACGGCTCCCTATCACCATTCGGTATGAACGGAGGGTTTTACTACGCGCGCGCGTCGTTGAATTTCTGATGGATTGACATTTACATTCTGACGTTAGTACCCAATGCCTGTGCCCGCTGTGCAAGCGGCACGTATCTTAAGACGTATGGTTTTTGTTGAAGCCATTTCAAATTAACAGGACTTTTCATGTCAACTAAACAAAACGACGCGATGCGTATTTTTTCCGGCATTAGCCGCCGGGATTTTCTGGCCAGGGCAATGGCGGTCGGCGGCAGCGGTTTCCTGCTGGCCAGTATGAAGGTTTGGGGATTGGATATCGCCTCGACGCAGGAGTCTCCGCCGCTGCTGCAAGGCAGCGGCAAGGGTAAAACGGTGGTGATTCTCGGGGCTGGCCTGGCGGGCATGACGGCGGCATATGAGTTAAGCAAACTCGGCTACACCTGTAAGGTCATCGAGGCTAGAGACTTCGCCGGCGGGCGCTGCCAAACGGCACTCAAGGGGTTCACGCTGGAAGAACTCGGGGGCGAAAAACAGGTCTGCGATTTTGATCAGGGCCAGTACATCAACCTCGGGCCGTGGCGGATTCCCTTCAATCATCGTTCAACCTTGCACTACACCAAGGAATTTGGGGTGCCGCTCGAACTGTTCAATAACGGAAACGACGCCGCCTACGTCTATCACGAAAAAAACAATGGTCCGCTGGCCGGCCGCCGCCTGCGGCAATTCGAGGTCAAGGCGGACATGCGCGGCTATGTGGACGAACTGCTGGGCAAGACCCTGCAAAGTGGGAAGCTGGATCAGCAGGTCACGGCCACCGACAAGGCCCTGCTGATCGATTACCTGGTCAACGAAGGCCATTTGTCGAAGAAGGATCTGAACTACCGTGGTACCGATGGGCGCGGCTTCAAAGTTAATCCCGCAGCCGGCGTCAATCCGGGGCCGGGCGTGGCGTCCGATCCGCTGGCCTTCTCCGACCTGCTGCAATCGAAACTCGGCCATATCTACCGTTCGGTCAGCACATTCACCCAGCAGAGGACGATGATGCAGCCGGTCGGCGGCATGGATCAAATTGCGCAGGGCTTCGAGAAGCGGGTGCACCAAATGATCCGTTACAATACCGAGGTGACCAGCTTGCGTAATCTTGCCGACAGGGTCGAAGTGCAATGCAAGGATCTGCGTACTGGCACCGCCAGCACCGTGACGGGTGATTTCTGCCTGTGCACGATTCCCCTGTCGGTATTGCGCCAGATCGATACGGACTTCTCCGACCCGTTCAAGCTGGCGATCCAGAGCGTCGCTTATATGTCGGTCTGCAAGATCGGTCTGCAGATGAAGCGCCGCTTCTGGGAACTCGACGATGCGATCTACGGCGGTCACGTGCTGACCGACCAAACGGCGATCGGCGTTATTTCACTGCCATCGAGCAACTGGCAGGGGGAAAAGGGCACGCTGCTCGGTTATTACAACTTTGGTACAGATGCCATCAAAGTCAGTGCACTGTCCAATCGCGATCGGGCAAATTTCGCGCTCGACGCTGGCGAAAAGATTTTTCCGGGGCAGTACCGCAAATCGTTCGAGTCCGCCTTTTCTATAGCATGGCATCGCGTCAAATATAACCTGGGTGGATGGGCGAACTGGAGCGACGAAGGACACCAAAAGGCGTATCCGATGCTGGTCGAGGGCGAGGGTCGGACTCTGCTGGCTGGCGAGCACATGAGCTATCTGAACGGCTGGATGGCTGGTGCCATCGAGTCGTCATGGCAGCAGATAGACCGCATTCACAAACGTTTGTCCGCGTGAAAGGTGCGTGCATGAAAACATTCTTGCTTATGGTTCTGCTTGGTTTGACCGGGCTTGCGAATGCACAGGGTTTCGACGGGAAGGCGGTGTATGCGAGAAATTGCGCGGCCTGTCACCAGGCTAGCGGCGGCGGTGTTTCCGGTGCGTTTCCCGCCTTGAGTGACAACGCCTTTGTGCAGGGGGATCCCGCAGCGGTGATTTCGACAGTACTCAAGGGCAGAGGCGGAATGCCGACATTCGCCGAGTCCCACGACGCCGAAATCGCGGTGGTGATTACATATATCCGGCACACCTGGGGCAACCGGGGAAGTCCGGTCAGCGAGAAGGAGGTGCAGTCTGTGCGCAGCAAATCGGGGATCGCTGAAGCCGCGAACCAGGTAAAAATGACTAACATTCATTGAAACCATTCTGGAGCGACGAAGGGCGCCAAAAGGCGTATCCGATGCTGGTCGAGGGCGAGGGTCGGCCCCTGCTGGCTGGCGAGCACATGAGCTATCTGAACGGCTGGCTGGCTGGTTCCATCGAGTCGTCATGGCAGCAGATAGACCGCATTCACAAACGTTTGTCCGCGTGAAAGTGGTGCGCATGAAAATATTCTTGCTTATGGTTCTGCTTGGTTTGACCAGGCTTTCGGATGCACAGGGTTTCGACGGGAAGGCGGTGTATGCGAGAAATTGCGCGGCCTGTCACACAGGCTAGTGTAGTACTTCATTTTGTTTGAATAAATCTTCAGTTTGTCGAGCGTCAGCGTGCACGAGACGAGTCAGGTGTCTGTCGCCAGATGCCAGGTGAGTTTTCATATCAGGATGATAGCCGGACGGATGTCGGGCAGGCGAGGCCGTGCGTCCAGGAATAGGGTGGGGCGGAGGGCTATCGGTACTCGGTCATACTTGGTTCAAACTTGTGTGCGTGAACCGGAGTTGGGCTGGGACACGTTTAGAATCTCAACACCTTGAAATCCACCCTGCGTTCCCTCCTGTTATGCGCGTCGCTGTGGCCGCTGTCGGGTCTTGCAGCCGCGCTCGACCTGCCCGAGCGGCCGGGTACATTCTGGTTGCAGCTCGACACGCTGCCGCTGCCCATTGCCCCGCCTGCCACGCAAACCGATGCCATTCGTTTCGACCGCCTGTCCGCGCTGACCGAACACGCGCTGCGTGAGCGCCCGGAATCGCGCGCGGCCTGGCTCGACATCCAGGCCGAGGCGGC
>JAJYXA010000116.1:0-400 GCA_021791235.1 Pseudomonadota bacterium | reverse complement strand
TCAATTTCACCCAGAGCCGCGCGCTGTCCAGTTCCGGTGCATCGGTGCCCACGCTCCATCGTTACGGTCCCAGCCTCACTCTCGCCTATGTGCTCTACGATTTCGGCGCACGCGCAGCCAGCATCGACGCCCAGCGTTATCAACTCATCGCCAGCCTGCTGACCAACAACCGCACCCTGCAGGACACGATCGCCGGGGTCGAGGCGGCCTATTTTGTGGTGCTCGCCGCGCGCGCGCAGGTGGTGGCGCAGACGCAGCAGGAAGCCGCCTTGCGTGCCAGCCTCGATGCGGTCGACGTACGGCTGCGGGGCGGGCTGGCGGCACGTGCCGACCAGCTGCGCGCACGCGCCGCCTTGAGCGAAGCACAACTGGCGCGCCAGGCCGCCGAGCGCGACCATGC
>JAJYXA010000202.1 GCA_021791235.1 Pseudomonadota bacterium | reverse complement strand
TGGTGGAAGACGGCGTCACCGGACGGCTGGCCGCAGTGGGCGATGCGGACGATATGGCACAGGCCTTGCTGGGATATCTGGGTGGACCGGCGGCGGCCCGCATCGCAGAGCACGGCGGGAACGCGCGGCTTCACGCCGAGCAGCGCTTCAGCATCCCGGCGATGGCCGAGGCGTATGCCGCGGTATATGACCAGACGCTGGGGCACAGGCGCTGAGTGGCCGTCGAACGGCCCGATAAATCGACAGAACAGGGACAGACAACAAGCATGTGCGGCATCACCGGCATTTTCGATACCAGCGGCGTGAACGAGATTTCACGCGAGCTGCTGCATCGCATGAACGAAACCCAGTTCCATCGCGGCCCCGACGAAGGCGGCCTGCATCTGGAGCCCGGGCTGGGGCTGGGGCACCGGCGCCTGTCCATCATCGACCTGTCCACCGGCCAGCAGCCGCTGTTCAACGAGGACGGTTCGGTCGTCGTCGTGTTCAACGGCGAAATCTACAACTTCCAGGAACTGGTGCCCGAACTGGAGGCGCTGGGCCACACCTTCCGCACCCATTCCGACACCGAAGTCATCGTCCATGCCTGGGAAGCCTGGGGCGAAGCCTGCGTGGCGCGCTTTCGCGGCATGTTCGCGTTTGCACTATGGGACCGCAAGCAGGAAACGCTGTTCGTGGTGCGTGACCGCTTCGGCGTCAAGCCGCTGTATTACGCTTTCCTTGATACCGGCGAATTCATTTTCGGTTCGGAGCTGAAGTCGCTGATGGTGCATCCCAGCCTGGCGCGCGACATCGATCCGCTGGCGGTCGAGGACTATTTTGCCTACGGCTACGTGCCGGAGCCGCGCACCATTTTCAAGCGCGTGTACAAGCTGCCGCCCGGTTTCACGCTCACGCTCAAGCGTGGCGTCGCCCGTGCACTGCCGAAGCAGTATTGGGACATGCCTTTCACGCCAGTGGCGGTGAAGGACGAGTCGGACGCCATGGATGAGCTGGTCGAGCGCATGAAGGAATCGATCCGCCTGCGCATGATCGCCGACGTGCCGCTGGGCGCGTTCCTGTCGGGCGGCGTCGATTCCAGCGCGGTGGTGGCGATGATGGCCACGCAGTCGGCCACGCCGGTGAACACCTGCTCGATCGGCTTCGACGACCCCGCATTCAACGAAATCGAGTTTGCCCAGCTGGTCGCCGACCGCTACCGCACGCAGCATCACGTCGAAACCGTCGCCGCCGACGATTTCAGCCTGGTCGACAAACTCGCCCAGGTATACGACGAGCCGTACGCCGATTCGTCCGCGCTGCCGACCTACCGGGTATGCGAACTCGCGCGCAAGCATGTGAAGGTCGCCTTGTCGGGCGACGGCGGCGACGAGCACTTCGCCGGCTACCGCCGCTATCGCTGGTTCCGCTACGAAGAACGGATGCGCGCGGTGATGCCGCTGGCGCTGCGCCGTCCGCTGTTCGGCGCGCTCGGCCGGCTGTATCCGAAGGCCGACTGGGCGCCCAAGGTGTTCCGCGCCAAGACCACCTTCGAGGCACTGGCACGCGACACCGTCGAAGGCTATTTCCATGGCGTCTCGCTGCTCTCAGATGCGCAACGAAAACAGCTGTTCTCGCCGTCCTTCAAACGCGAACTGCAGGGTTATCAGGCGGTGGAAGTGCTGCGCCGGCATGCTGCCGTTGCGCCCACCGACGATCCGCTGTCGCTGGTGCAGTATCTCGACATGAAGACCTATCTGGTCGGCGATATCCTCACCAAGGTCGACCGCGCCAGCATGGCGCACGCACTCGAAGTGCGCGAGCCGCTGCTCGACCATGAGCTGATGGGCTGGGTGTCGGGCCTGCCGACCGATCTCAAATTGCGCGGCACCGAGGGCAAATATCTGCTGAAGAAAGCCATGGAACCCTATCTGCCGCACGATGTGCTGTATCGCAAGAAGATGGGCTTCTCCGTGCCGCTGGCGGCCTGGTTCCGCGGCCCGCTCGCCGCTGTCATCCGCAATGTGGTGCTGGGCGAAAGGCTGGCGTCCACCGGCCTGTTCAACCGGGACTACCTGCGCGAGGTGGTTGAGGCGCACCAGTCCGGCCGGCGCGATTATTCGGTGATTCTGTGGACGGTGCTGATGTTCAATGCCTTCCTCGAAAAGGTGCTGGGTATGGATGAAACGGAGCAGCAGGCCGCATGAACAGCAAAAATCCACTCAGTACGCTTCGACGTGTCGTGCAGGCCACCTTGACCAATCAGATTGCCCGATTTGCGCCATCCTTATATGTTTATCTGACAGGGCAGACGGGTCGTGGTGCGGAGGAAGTGCATCTGGAAAAGGTCGGTGACTATTTCCAGAACTGTTTTGACGAATACTTTGAGCAGTTGGGCATTGCACAATCAGGGCAGATAGATTTTCTGCGCGGGAAACGCATCCTTGAGTACGGTCCTGGCGATGTGCCCGGCGTTGCGATTTTGATGGTTTCGCATGGCGCCAGTCAGGTGGTGTGCGTGGACCGGTTCCCGATGGTCCGGATGTCCCCAAAGAACGTTCAGATTGTGAAACTCATGCTGGAACGCTTGCCCTTGCCGCAGCAGGATCGTGCGTGGGCCTGCTTTAGACAAGCAACCCATCCTGAATCCGGACTCAATCCCCAACTGATCGATTATCTGGTTCGGCCAAGCGGCTTGTCCGGACTTTCGAATGCGGTTGATCTGGTCATGTCACGTGCCGTTCTCGAACATGTCAACGACCTTCCCGCAACCTTCCGGGACATGCATGCGGCACTTAAACCAGGTGGAATTGCCATCCATCTGGTTGATCTCAAAAGTCATGGTCTGCACCGCGAGAACCCACTGGATTTTTTGAGCTGGCCCACTTGGCTATGGTCCATGATGTATAACGCGAAAGGCGTGCCAAACCGCTTGCGTATCGATGCCTATCGGGACGCGGTCGCGCAAAGCGGTCTTGAAGTGATCGCCATGAAGCCTACAGTACTTGCCTCGCCAGATGATGTCCGGACAGTACGCACCGATCTTGCTGCGCCCTTTATAAAATTGTCCGACGAAGATTTGTCCTGGCTTGGATTCTGGCTTGTTTGCCGAAAACCCACGGTCCAATAGTTATGCGCATCCTCCACGTCTTCGACCACACCCTGCCGCTGCATTCCGGCTACACCTTCCGCAGCGCGGCGATCCTGCGCAACCAGCGGAAAATGGGCTGGGACACCTACCACCTGTCCGGTCCCAAGCAGATCAATTGCGGCGTGTTGGAAGAGGAGGCCGACGGGCTGCATTTCTATCGCACGCCGAAACCGGCCGGGCTGCTGGCGCGCCTGCCCGGCGGCGATCCGTTCGCCGTGATGGGCTCCATCGAGAGACGCCTGCTGGCCTTGGCAAAAGACCTGCAGCCCGACGTGATCCACGCGCATTCGCCGGTGCTGGACGCGGTGCCGGCGATTCGTGTCGGCCGCAAGCTGGGCATCCCCGTGGTGTATGAAATCCGCGCCTTCTGGGAAGACGCGGCGGTCGACCACGGCAGCAC
>JAJYXA010000286.1 GCA_021791235.1 Pseudomonadota bacterium | reverse complement strand
GGCGCTGCTGACGGTGCTGGGCATCGCCTGCGCCTGCGGGCTGATGATGGTGGGCAATTACCAGAAGGGCGCGATCGACTTCATGGTCGACGTGCAGTTCCGCCAGGCCTCGCGCGAGGACCTGGCGCTCGCCTTCATCGACCCCACCTCCGGGCGCGTGCTGCACGAGTTGGCCGCGCTGCCGGGGGTCGATTACGTCGAAGGCTACCGCGACGTGCCGGCGATCCTGCGCTTCGGGCACTATCGTTACCGCGCCGCGCTGTTCGGCATCCAGCCTGCGGGCCAGCTGCATCGCTCGCTCGACAGCACGTTGAAGCCGGTGGCGCTGCAGCCGGGCGGCGTGGTGCTGACCGACCATCTGGCCAACGAGATCCTGCACGTCAAGCCGGGCGACATGCTGACGGTCGAGATCCTCGAGGGCCACCGCCCGGTGCTGCAGGTGCCGGTGCTCGGCATCACCAAGCAGTACCTCGGCGTGTCGGCCTACCTGCCGCAGGAAACGGTGAACGCCCTGATGCGCGAGGGCAATACCGTGTCCGGCGCCTACCTGGCGGTGGAGCCGGGCAGCGAGGCGGAGCTCTACGCCAAACTGCACGAACGGCCGCGCGTGCTCGGCATGGTCGCCAACAAGGCGGCGATCCAGAGCTTCTACGCCACCATCGGCGAGTTCATCCTGTTCTATAACCTGGTATCCACCGTGCTGGCCGGCGCGATCGGATTCGGCGTGGTCTACAACAGCGCGCGCATCGCGCTCTCGGAGCGCGGCCGCGAGCTCGCCAGCCTGCGCGTGCTGGGCTTCACCCGCGGCGAGATCGCCTATATCCTGCTGGGCGAACTGGCGCTACTGACGCTGGCGGCGATTCCGGTCGGCTTCGTGGTCGGCGTCGGGCTGGTCGGCATCCTGGTGGTGGCGTTCAAGAGCGAGCTCTATCGCCTGCCGCTGCTGCTGACGCCGGAAAACTACGCCATGGGGGCGGCGGTCGTCATCGTTTCCGCGCTGCTCTCCGGCTGGCTGATGTGGCGCCGCCTCGGCCGGCTCGACCTGGTGGCGGTACTCAAGACACGCGAATAGGGAATCGGACACACCATGCAGTTGCGCGGAAAAATCGGAATCCTGCTTACCGCAGCCGTGGTCGTGGCGGGCCTCGTATGGGGCTTCCTGCCGCGCGCGCTGCCGGTCGACGTCGCCGAGGTGAAGCGCGCGCCGCTCGAAGTGACGGTCGAGGAGGAGGGCAAGACCCGGGTGGCGGAGCGCTACGTCGTGTCGGCGCCGGTGGCCGGCTACGCCCGCCGCATCGACCTCGACGCCGGTGACGCCGTCCAGGCCGGGCAGGTGCTGGCAGTGATCGAGCCGGCGCGCGCGGTCGCGCTCGATCCGCGCACCCGCGCGCAGGCGCAGGCGCAGGTGAGCGCCGCGCGTGCCGCCCTGGCTGCAGCGCAGGAAAACGCCCGCGCCGCCGGCGCGGCCGCGCAACTGGCGCAGCAGGAGCGGACCCGCACCGAATCGCTGCGGCAGTCCAATTTCGTTTCGGCGCAGGCGCTCGACAATGCACGCACCGCGGAAACCCGCGCCCGCGCCGCGCAACTGGCGGCGCAGCACGCCGTCCGGGTAGCCGACTTCGAGCTCGAGATGGCGCGCGCCGCCGTCGCCAGTACCGACCGTCTGCAAGGCGGCGCCGATCAGGTGCAGGTGCGCGCCCCGGTCGCCGCGCGCGTGCTGAAGCTGCTGCACGAAAACGAAGGCGCGGTGGCGGCCGGCCAGCCGCTGCTCGAGCTCGGCAATCCCGACACCCTGGAAGTCGAGGTCGAGGTGCTGTCGACCCAGGCGGTGCAGATCGCGCCCGGCTCGAAGGTGATCCTCGATCGCTGGGGCGGCGAAGGCGTATTGCAGGGCACGGTGCGCGTGGTCGAGCCGAGCGGCTACACGAAGATTTCGGCGCTCGGCGTCGAGGAGCAGCGGGTGCGCGTCATCGTCGACTTCAGCTCACCGCGCGAGGCGTGGGCGCGGCTCGGCGACGGCTACCGGGTGGAAGCCCGCTTCGTGCTGTGGGCGGGCAAGGACGTGCTGCAGTTGCCGACCAGCGCGCTGTTCCGCCACAACGAGGGCTGGGCGGTGTTCGCGCTGCAGGGCGGGCGCGCCAGGCTGACGCCGGTGAAGACCGGCCAGCGTGCCGGGCTGGCGACGCAGGTGCTGTCCGGGCTTTCTGCGGGTGAAAAGGTCATCACCCATCCGGACGACCGGCTGAAGGACGGCGTGCGCGTGAAGCCGCGCTGAGACTCAGGGCGTGGCCTGCCCGGCCTGCCTGAGGATGTCGATCACTTCCGCATCGTCGACCTGCGGAAAGTCGGCGTAGAACTGCCCCACCGCCTGGAAGAACATCGGCGTATCCAGGCACACCACCTCGTCCGCGTAAGCGCGGATCTTTTCCAGCGTGTCGGCCGGCGCCACCGGCACCGCGCAGATCAGCCGCGCGGGCTTTTGCGCGCGCAGCGCATGCAGCGCGGAAATCATCGTCGCCCCCGTCGCCAGGCCGTCGTCGACCACGATCACGACGCGCCCGGCCGGGTCGATCGGCGGACGCAGCGGCGTGTACTGCACCCGCCGTTTTTTGATGGTGTCGAGCTGGGCCTGCTTCTCCTGCGCGAGGTAGGTCGGCGTGCCGCCGGCCGATTCGGCGTAGTCGGCAATGTAGCTCCAGCCCGATTCGTCGATCGAGCCGAGGGCAAATTCCGGATTGAACGGCGCGCGCAATTTGCGCACCAGCACCACGTCGAGTTCGCCGCCCAGCGCCCGCGCCAGCCGCTGTCCCATCGGTACGGCCCCGCGCGGAATCGCGAGGATCAGCGGATTCTTGCCCTTGTAGGCTTCGAGCGCGGCGGCCAGCCGGTCGGCGGCCTGATTGCGGTTGGCGAACATCATGGCGGTTTCCTCCTGTCTCTATCTTCGTATCTTAGGCTGCGTGCGGCCCAGACCATCAATGTTGGCGATGCCAGATCAGTTCGCCGTCCTTGTAAACGTCCTTCACCCGGTGGAAGGGCACTTCGTGCGCATAGCCGTCGGCATCGGTGACCTGGAAGGAAAAGTGGTCGCCCGGCGTGAGCTGCACCCGGTTGAAGGGCACCTCGATCACCTTGTCGTCCACGCGGTCGTAATAGCCGAGCACGAAGCGGCCCTGCGCGAACGCCGCGTCCCAGCGTATCCGGTTGAGCAGGTCGTGGATGGGGATCATGATGATAGGGGACGGGCTCCTTGAATCTCTCTTTCATCGTATGCGACCGGCAGGCCGTGTCCACTCGAAGCCGGTCAGCCGGACGGGCGAAGACCATGAAAAAGGCCCGCAGTGCTGCGGGCCTTGGAGCGTGCCGGTCAGGCAAGGCCGCTCAGAACTCGTACTCGACCTGCATCCGGAACGTGTTGTCCGCCGCGGCATCCGACACGCCGAACAGCCAGGCAGCGTTGTACTTGATGAACTGGCGGTCGCCCACATGAAACTTGCCGAAGACGGCGGGGCCCACTGTATGGGACTGGTCG
>JAJYXA010000239.1 GCA_021791235.1 Pseudomonadota bacterium | reverse complement strand
CATGGCGCGGAAGATGATCCCGGAATAGAAGTCGACGTTGGGGTAGAGCTTCCTGGCGATGAAGTACTCGTCTTCCAGTGCGATGCGTTCGAGCTCGAGCGCGATCTTGAACTGCGGATCGTCGCGCAGGCCGAGTTCGTCGAGCACCTCGTAGCAGGTCTGGCGGATGATCGCGGCACGCGGGTCGACGTTCTTGTATATGCGGTGGCCGAAACCCATCAGCCGGAAGGGATCGGATTTGTCCTTGGCGCGGCGAATGAATTCCGGGATCTTGGAGACATGATCCATCTCCTCCAGCATCCGCAGTACCGCCTCGTTGGCGCCGCCATGCAGCGGTCCCCACAGCGAGGCCATGCCGCTGGCGATGCAGGCATAGGGATTGGCGCCGCTGGAACCGGCCAGGCGAACGGTCGAGGTCGATGCGTTCTGCTCGTGGTCGGCATGCAGGATGAAGATGCGATCGAGCGCGCGCGCCAGCACCGGATTGGGCTCGTAGGGCTCGCACGGGCTGGAAAACATCATGTGCATGAAGTTTTCGGCGTAACTCAGGCGGTTCTGCGGATAAACGAAGGGCTGGCCCTCGTTGAACTTGTAGGCCCAAGCCGCCACCGTCGGCACTTTCGCAATGAGGCGGTGGGCGACGACCTCGCGATGCTGCGGATTGAAGTTGTCGAGTCCGCTGTGATAGAAGGCCGACATCGCCCCGGTCACGCCGATCATCACCGCCATCGGGTGGGCGCTGCGACGGAAGCCGCGGAACACGTTTTCCATCTGGTCGTGCAGCAGGGTGTGGTGGCGAATCGACTGCTCGAATGCCGTCTTCTGCTCGGCCGTCGGCAGTTCGCCATGGAGCAGCAGGTAGCTGACTTCCATGTAATCCGACTGGTAGGCCAGTTCATCGATCGGATAGCCGCGGTAATACAGCAGGCCTTCATCGCCATCGATGTAGGTGATGGCGGACGTGCAGCTCGACGTCGCGGTAAAGCCCGGATCGTGGGTGAAATAGCCGTGCGCGCCCAGTGCGCGGATGTCGATCACCGGCTTGCCATAGGTGCCCTGTTCGATAGGCAGTTCGATCGACGGGCTGCCATCGCTGAACGTGAGGGTGACGGTTTTTTTCATCGTATTTCCCGATAATGCTGTAGGCGTTCAATAAGCGCTTCAAGGTCGACATCGCCCGCGGGCGACCTGCCTTGCAGCCTGTCTACAATCTCCATGTCCGACAGGGTCAGGAGCCGCTCCAGCGCGGCTGTCTCGTGAGGTTGAAGTGTAGCGCGGTGCGCGGCCCAAAAGCCACCCAGCCAGAGATCGAGTTCGAGTAATCCGCGCCGGCAGCGCCAAGTTAATGTGTCAGACACGCCGTTTCACCAACAGCGACTTGATGCGCCCGATCGCTGCCGTCGGGTTCAGCCCCTTGGGGCAGGCATCCACGCAGCTCATGATGCCGCGGCAGCGATACAGCCGGTACGGATCCTCCAGGTTGTCGAGCCGCGCGGCCGTTGCCTCGTCGCGACTGTCGGCAATGAAGCGGTAGGCCTGCAACAGCCCCGCCGGACCGACGAATTTTTCCGGGTTCCACCAGAACGACGGGCACGCGGTGGTGCAGCACGCGCACAGGATGCACTCGTAGGCGCCGTCGAGCAGCGCGCGGTCTTCCGGGCTCTGCAGGCGCTCGACCTCGGGCTCGGGGGCGTCGTTGACGAGCCAGGGCTTGATCGAACGGTACTGCTTGTAGAACGGCTCCATGTCGACGATGAGATCGCGGATCACCGGCAGACCCGGCAGCGGCCGCACCTCGATGGGCTGCTTCAACTCGGACAGCGGTGTGATGCACGCCAGCCGGTTCCTGCCATTCACGTTCACTGCGTCCGACCCGCACACGCCTTCGCGGCAGGAGCGGCGCAGTGAGAGCGTCTCGTCCTGCGCCTTGATCGCCAGCAGGGCATCGAGGAGCATCTTGCCGGCGGGCTCGATGTCGAGTTCGACGTCCTGCATGAACGGCTTTTCGCCGGACTCGGGGGAGTAGCGGTAGAGGCGGAATTTCATCAGTACACCCGCTCCTTCGGCCGGATCGACTCCACCGTCAGCGGCTTCAGCCGCACCGGCTTGGCATCCACCTGATCCCCATCCCGCGAATACAGCGTGTGCTTCAGCCAGTGCTCGTCGTCGCGCTGCGGAAAATCCTCCCGCGTATGCGCACCGCGGCTCTCGGTGCGGTTGAGCGCCGACACCAGCGTCGCCCGCGCCACGCCAACCAGGTTCTCCAGTTCCAGCGCCTCGATGCGCGCAGTGTTGAAGACGCGGCTGGTGTCCTGCAGGCCAGTATGCGCCAGACGTGCTTCCAGTTCGTCGAGTTTACTCAGCCCATCGCGCAACACCGCATCGGTGCGGAACACGCCGGCATGCGCCTGCATCACGCGCCTGAGGTCATCGGTAATCGCTGCCACGCGTTCACTTCCAGGCTGGTCCCAACGTGCCAGGCGTGCCAGGCTGGCCTCCGCTGCATTGTCGGGCAAGGGCCGTGGATACGGGTTGTCGCGCAGATATTCCAGCATGTGGGTGCCCGCGGCGCGGCCGAACACGATGAGGTCGAGCAGCGAGTTGCCGCCCAGACGGTTGGCACCGTGCACCGACACGCAGGCGCATTCGCCGACGGCATAGAGTCCCGGCACCGGTTCCTCGGGGCCGAAGCGCGCAGGCGCAACGACCTGGCCATGCAGGTTGGTGGGGATGCCGCCCATCATGTAGTGCGCGGTGGGGGCGACCGGGATGGGTTTCTCGGCCGGGTCGACGCCGGCGAAGCGGATTGCCAGATCGCGGATGCCGGGCAGTTTTTCGGCGATGGTTTTCCCGCCCAGATGGTCGAGCTTGAGGTCGACGTAGTCGGCGTGCAGCCCGCAGCCGCGTCCCTCGGCGATCTCGATGGCGATGGCGCGCGCCACCACGTCGCGGCCCGCGAGGTCCTTCGCGTGCGGCGCGTAGCGTTCCATGAAGCGCTCGCCGTTCCTGTTCAGCAGATAACCGCCCTCGCCGCGCACGCCCTCGGTGATGAGGCAGCCGACGCCGGCAATCCCGGTGGGATGGAACTGCCAGAATTCCATGTCCTGTAGCGGCAGCCCTGCGCGCAGCACCATGCCGAGACCGTCGCCAGTGTTGATCATGGCGTTGCTGCTGTTCCAGAACACCCGCCCCGCCCCGCCCGTGGCGAGCAGAGTGGTACGCGCCTCGATCAGCAGCAGCTCGCCGGTTTCGATGCTCATCGCCGTGATGCCGAGGCAATAACCGTCGGAATCGCGCAGCAGGTCCAATGCGAAGTATTCGTCGAAGAACTGCGTGCGATGCTGGATGTTCTGCTGATACAGCGTATGCAGCAGCGCATGGCCGGTGCGGTCGGCGGCGGCGCAGGTACGCGTGGCCTGCTCGCCGCCGAAGTTTTTCGATTGGCCGCCAAACGGACGCTGATAAATTTTTCCGTTGTCCAGCCGCGAAAAAGGCAGCCCCATATGCTCGAGTTCGTAAACCGCGCTGGCCGCCTCGCGGCACATGAACTCGATCG
>JAJYXA010000507.1 GCA_021791235.1 Pseudomonadota bacterium | reverse complement strand
GGGCCATGCCGTCGACCTTGATGCGCAGGCGGTCATCGGCCAGGCCGTGAATCGCCGGCAGGCTGGAAACGCCGCCGGCGCCGTAGACGCTGACCCCCGGCACGTCCCTGAGCAGGGTGGCCGTATCGCTGGTGGCTGCGCGCATGGGCAGCAGAGAGGCCGCATCCAGGGTTGCGTTGTTGAGATCGACGTCCGTGGGGTCCGTACCCACGACCACCACGGTCATGAGGGGCGTGTCCGGTGACGCGGAAGGCGAAGTGCTCTGCGCGGCAGCGTTGTTCCACAGCGCGGACAGGGCAAGGGAGACGGCAAGGGAGAGCGGCTTTCTGGACAACAGCATGTTTTTCTCGTGATCGTCGAAACGTTTGCGAGTCTAGGGATGTCGTCCGTGCACGGGAATGTGGCAAATTGTCGCGAATGGGGGTCGTGCGGGTCGGCGGCCTTGCCGGGCGCCGTATGCGGCAATATGTCGCACTGCACGGCGGGCGCAATTTGTTATCGTGCGGTGACCTGATCCGGCAACGAAAATACCGATGAATCTCGCCCGACAAACCGGCCTCGCCCTGTCCCTGCTGTTGCTTCCTCTGGCTGCCGAGGCCAGCTGCGGCTCGGCTTTCTGCTCGCTCAACACCGACTGGGATACGCAGGCGCCGTGGCAGGACGACGCCACGCGGCTCGACCTGCGCATGGAAACGATCCGCCAGGACCAGCTGCGTTCCGGGACGGACAAGGCCACGGCTTCAGGCACGGTGGGCGAGCACGACGAGATCAGGACGCGCAACCGGAATTTTGTCGCCAGCCTGAGTCATGCCTTCAGCCCCTCGCTGAATCTGGCGCTGCAGGTGCCGCTGGTATCGCGCGACCATGCCCATGTATTCAATGGGGCAGGCGGACCCGAACCGGAAAGCTGGGACTTCACCGGGCTCGGCGATGTGCGGGTGCTGGCGCACCTGCGACTGGACGATGCGCAGTCTGCGCACGACCGTTCCTATGGCCTGATCGGCGGCGTCAAGCTGCCCACGGGATCGATCGATGTACGCAATGCTGAAGGCGAGCTGGCCGAGCGGTCCTTGCAGCCGGGCACCGGCTCAACCGACCTGATTGCGGGCGGATTCGTCTCGGGCCGTTTCACGCAAGCCAGCTGGCATACGCAGGTGAACTGGCAGCATGCGGTCAGCACGCGGCAGGATTACCAGCCGGGCGACCGTGTCAGCCTGGATGCGGGCATGGCGTATCCGCTGGGCGCGGTGCACGCGCTCGCGCAAATCAACCTCCTCTGGCGTGGGCACGACACCGGCCTCAACGCCGAGCCGGCTGACAGCGGCGGAAAATATGTCTATTTTTCACCCGGCCTGGCGGTGCCGCTCGGTGGCGACACACAGATTTATGCGCTGGTCCAGCTGCCGCTGGTTCAGAATGTGAACGGGACGCAGCTGACCGCAGACTGGGCCGCGACCCTGGGTTTGACGATGCGTTTTTGAGAGAAGAGGACATGAACATGAAGCGTTATGGATGGATGATTGCCGCCGCCGCCAGCCTGGTCGCGCAAGCCGCCTGGGCCGCCAACATCAGCGTGACCGATGCATGGGCACGCGCCACTATGCCGGGCCAACCCGTCAGCGGGGCCTACATGCAGATCCAGGCCGACGCCGACGCGCGCCTGCTCAGCGTCTCCAGCTCCGTCGTGCCGCGGGTGGAAGTACACGAAATGAACATGGACGGCGGTGTGATGCACATGCGCGAGGTGAAGGCGATCGACCTGCCCAAAGGCAAGACCGTCTCGCTCGAGCCCGGCGGCTTCCACATCATGCTGATGAACCTGAAGAAGCCGATCGCAGCAGGCGATGTCATTCCGCTCACGCTGGTGGTGGAGTCGGGCGGCAAGCGGCAGACGGTCGAGGTGAAAGCGGTCGCGCGTGCCATGAACATGGGCGGCGGCGCCATGCAGCACTAAACTGCGCAGCCCGGGATCGCGCCGCGCGCGCAGGTCAGTGGGCAACCCGGCGCCGGCTCGCCGGACCGGGGTGGCGGCTGCCGCCGGCGATTTTTCCCGGCGTGGCGCAACGCATCAGGTATCGGGCTTGTTTTGCAATTTGGTCGCGATGCGCTTCCGGGCCTCGGCAGTGAGGCCTGCTGCATGATCGTCTGCAGCCGCTTCCTCGCGAAACAGGCGGCGCATTTCCTGCAGCTGGCGGTTGAAGCGGGCACAGTTCTCGCAGATGGCCAGGTGCAGCCGCAGCGCCATGCGGTCGGAAAACGGCAGCCGCTGGTCCATGGCGCGCGAGGCAAGCACGGTGGTTTCCTTGCACGTCGGTATCCATTTCATGCCGTACCTGCCTTCGAAAAGCCATTCAATTCCAGGCATTGCCGCATGAACAACCGCGCCCGATGCAACAGGACCCAGCAGTTGGTCGGCGTGATCCCCAGTTCCTTACAGATTTCTTCGGTTTCCATGCCGGCCACCTCGCGCAGGCTGAACACCTGCGCCATGACCGGCTTCAGCCGGTCGGCGCATTCATCCAGTACGTGGCGCAGCTGGCCCAGTTCAGCCTCGGCCTGCGGGTTGCCCCAGGGGCGCAGCGGCTCGGCCCAATGGCCGTCCTGCTTGAAGAGGAGGTCGACAGCCTCTTCGCCGTCCGCGTCGCAGGGGATCTCGACCTCGCGCACGCTGCGACGGATCAGGTCGACGATCTTGTGCTTGAGGATGCCGGTGAGCCAGGTTCGGGGGCTGGCGTCGCCGGCGTAGCGGGTCCGGGCGGTGAGCGCGGCGAGCAGGGTTTCCTGCACCGCGTCTTCAGCCAGTTCGTCGGAGTGCAGCTGGCGGCGTGCCACCCGGAACAGATAATCCCCATGGTCGGCCAGCCAGGTATGCGCATCGAGCGTATCCATTGATGATCCTTTTCCTGCATGGCGCAGGGTGCAGGCACTTTAGAGGCAGGCGCACCCTGCTGCAACTCCGGCTCTTGAAATGGAAGCCGGCCACCCCAGATCGGATTCATCCGTACTGTTTGTCAACCTGAAGGAGGACATGATGGCCCATATCACCCGCTACGACCCGTTCGAAACGGACGCGCTGGATAACCTGTTCCGCGGCTTCTTCCGCCCGGTGAAGATGGACCGGGACATGCCGCTGATTCGCATGGATGTGAGAGAGGATGAAAAAGCCTATGCCGTTCACGCCGATATTCCGGGCGTGAACAAGGATGACATCCACGTCAGCATCGACGGCAATACCGTGTCGATCAGTGCCGAAGTGAAAAAGAGCGCCGAGCAGAAGGAAGGCGAAAAAGTGCTGCGTCGCGAGCGCCATGTCGGCCGTGTCAGCCGCAGCTTTGTGCTGGAGCACGAGGTCGACGAGGGGGCAGCAAGCGCCCGCTATCAGGATGGCGTGCTGGAGCTGGTACTGCCGAAGAAAACGGCTGCAGCAGCCAGACGGCTGGCGGTGCAGTAAATCTGCCCTGTCGGGTAGAAAGGCGGCCGCGCGCCGCCTTTTTTATTGGCGTAAAATCCGCGCAATCGTTTCCGGAGCCGCCATGACCACGCCCCACACCGCCGCCGAGAAG
>JAJYXA010000125.1 GCA_021791235.1 Pseudomonadota bacterium | reverse complement strand
TTGAGTGTTCATCGGGTGCGGCACTAAATTGCTGAAATTTGGATGAAGTGGTTTCTGATTGGCCGGCGGCGGCGACTACCGCAACAATCAGTGCCAGGACAATCAAAGCCCGGTGCCACCAGCCAAACCGGGGCATGAGCGTTGCGATGGCCAGCAGATAGAAAAGCAGGTTGCTTCGCGCGCCGCTCATGCCTGCAGCAAACCCGATCAGCGCGATGATCGCAATGGCCGCCAGAGGGTGTTCCTTTGCCATGCGCCACAGCATGACGGGCATTAACACCGTCATGAAAAGCCCAAAGTGCAGGTTGTCCGGGAATGGCCCCATCATCCGGCCGTCGCTTCCCATGGGGATTCCCAGCACATCGTAACCAAAAATGAATTGAATATAGCCATCGCCCAGCCAGGCCAACAGGACAATCGCCAGCCAGCGCTGCAGCCAGGCATGGTCAGCCTCTGTTTTAAGGCCTTGCATGAGTGCTAGCCCGGCAACAAAAAACAGGATTAAAACCATTGCCACCAGGGCGGTTCCGACTGGATTGAATGATCCGGGTAATGAAATCAGGATGGGGCCCAGCAGCAGCATGAAAATGATGCCCAGGCGTTGTACGGATGGATCGCTCCGGTCGATCCGCTTCCTGAACAGAAGCCATCCGCCCAGCAGAAGAAGCAGAAAGGAAGGAAGTCGTGCGCCGCTCGTGAAAGGCTGCCAGGCGAGGAGCATGAGTCCCAGGAATCTGGACGTGAGCTCAGGCGTGATGCCGGATCGGATGAAGTTCGTCATAAACCTTAAGTGTGTTGTTGAGCATGCGTTCCAAGGTGAATGGCTGGCTGGCAGCCACCTCGGGTGCGCAATCGAGCCATTTCATGGCGAGATGTGCGGCATCGAGAACATGGCCAACGGGAACGCTGCCGCTGGGCAGGATGGCCTGAAGTTGTTCGCTTACCCCGCCGTGATTGTATCCAATTACGGGTATCCCGAGGCTCAGGGCTTCGACCGTCGTGCGCCCGAAGGCCTCGGGTTCACGCGACAGCGAAAAGACGATTTTCGAAATCGCCATGACTTCGCGCAGATCGCCGCGATGGCCGGTGAAGGTGACGCGGTCGGCCACGCCTAGCGCCGCCGCCTTGGCTTTGAGTTCGGCGAGAAAATGGTCTTTACGGTCCTTGGTTTCGCCGACGATCAGGCCGTGGGCATCCGGTACTTCGTCCTTGATGCGGGCGAGCAACTCAATAAAATCTTCCTGGCCTTTCCAGCGTGTGATGCGGGCGGGCAGCGTGAGGAGTTTCTTGCCTTGCGTTTCCGGGTATTGCGCGTGCCAGCGGTCCAGCCAGTCCTGCGGCGGCTGGTAGCGGTGGGGGAATTCGGCGGGGTCTACGCCGCGATAGATCAGTCGCAGTTTGTCCGGGTCTGTCTCCGGGTAGTTCTTCAGCACATAGTCGCGAATCATTTCGGAAATGACGATGACGCGCTCGCCCTTGGCCATCACCGCACTGTAGGCGTTGACCGAGTAGGGACCATGCACCGTGGTGACGAAGCGCGGCCGGACTTCCGGGTCCATGCCGCGCCAGGCCAGGTATGCGATCCATGCCGGCACGCGCGAACGCGCGTGGACGATGTCCACCTTCTGTTCCAGCAGAAACTTCCGCAGCTTGCCGACGAGCAGCAAGGTCTTGAGGGATTTTTTACCGATCGGCCAGACAAAATGTTCGGCGCCGATTTCGGTAAGCGGCGCGACCAGACGCCCGCCCGCCGACATCACCAGCGCGCGGTGGCCGTGCTCGACCAGCGCGTGCGCCACTTCGAGCGTGCCGCGTTCCACGCCGCCGGATTGCAGCGCGGGCAGCAGTTGCAGGACAGTCAGTTTTTTTTCTTCAGCCATTGGTGGACATTACTGATTCGGCCTGTTGAAGTTCGAAGTATCGTCATTCCGGAGAAGGCCGGAATCCAGTTTGGTTGGCTGGACTCCGGCCTTCGCCGGAGTGACGACGGCAAGGATGTTCTTGTTGAACCAGGCCCCAAGTATCCATTCGGCACAGCGGTCGGCCTCGGCCAGCGGGTGCGGGTTGGGGCGCAGGGTGCCGTGGGCGCACCAGTTTACAAAGCGGGTGATGCGCCGGTCGTTGGCCAGATGGGCGATCGCCCGGGCGACGCGGCTTTTCGGGTTGACCGGCAGGTCGAACACGCCGACCGCGGCACCTGCGGTCAATGCCTCGAACACCATCGATGCGCTGTCGGGCGTCACCCACGCCGTGCCGCTACGGGCAAGCTGCTCGGGCAGCCAGTCGGGCGAGGCGGTGGCGTGGGGGACGACGGTCAGGTTGGCCGATGAAGGCAAAGCATCCAGAAAATCCGCCGGCGTGCGACGCGAAGTGGTCAGCGTCCACTGCGTGTCGGGCGTGCGCGCGAGGATGCTCTTGATCTGCACCTGGATCGCGTCGCTGTCCCACTCGAAGTGCCTTGATGCGCCGCCGATCAGAAGCAGGCCGTGGCCCGAATCGCGGGTGATCGCCGGGCGGATGCGGTTGAGCGCCCCTTCGGTCACCAGCGTACCTGCATCCGCCGCAACGCCGTCGTGCCGGGGAAGAATGCACAGATCGAAGCAGCGGCGCGGCAGGCTCGGCTTCATCAGCACCACGGTGCGTCCGCCGCGCGCGCGCCGCGCCGCCAGCAGCGTCAGATGGGTTGCGTGGCCCGCGCCCACGATCAGGTCGGGGGCGGGAAGGGGGGGGCCGGGAAAGCGTTTCAGCAGCAGCGCCAGCCCGGTGCGCCAGGCCGGCAGGGCGGGGAGGGTGTGGATTTCGGTCGGGGTGGCGCGCGCCAGCGCCTCGGCCAGCCCCAGCGACTGGTTCAGGTGCCCAGGCTTGCCGTCGCTGATAACCCAGGCAACGAGCGGCGGACGGTTGCCGGCCGCGTCAGACAACGAGCAGTCCCGTGTCCTCGTACAAATCGTCCAGCACCAGCGTCAGCCGCGTGCCGTCGCACGCCACGTCGATCCGGTCGTCGGCGGACAGTTCCTGCTCGAACCAGGCGTCATGCTCATCGCGAAAAAAAACCTTGGCCCACAGCCGTTCCGAATCGACCAGCAGGTAATAACGCAGGCTGGCCAGCCCGCGATAGGCCGCCCATTTTTCACGCACGTCCACACTGGCGGTGGCCGGAGAGAGCACCTCGGCGATGAAGCAGGGCGATTGCTTGTAGATCGGGTGATCGTCCGCCGCGTCGCACACCAGCATGGCGTCGGGATAGTAGTAGGTTGTTCCGCCCGCCAGGCGCAGCTTCATGTCGGCCATGAAGGCACGGCAGGGTTTGCCGCGCGTGGCGGTGCGCAGATGGAAGAATATATTCCCGGCGATGCGGTTATGCCGCTCGCTCGCGCCCGCCATGGCGTAAATCTCGCCGCCGACCAGTTCGTGTTTGCTGGACGCCGTCTCTTCCAAACGTAAGTAATCCGTTTCATCGATGGGCGAATGGACATGGGCTTGGGACATGGTATGGGCACAGGGGCGATCGGTTGGAGAGATTATGAACCGTCTGCCCACCGGCGTTCAAGCGCAGCCTGCCAGC
>JAJYXA010000001.1 GCA_021791235.1 Pseudomonadota bacterium | reverse complement strand
GTCGGGCGGGGGGTGTTTTCCGAGTGGCTGCGCGGCTTCGGCAACCTCATCATCGTCGACCACGGCGAAGGCTATATGAGCCTGTACAGCAATAATGAAAGTCTGTATAAGCAGGTGGGCGAACGGGTTCAGCCCGGCGACGCCATCGCCACGGTCGGCAACAGCGGCGGCCAACCCGACACCGGTTTGTATTTTGAAATGCGGCATCAGAGCCGCCCCGTTAATCCCCTCCTGTGGGTGAAGTGAGATGACACACAAGGCAAAATTCATACTCGTCGGTCTGGCCGGCCTGCTGGCGGGCGCTGCGTTGACGGTCAACCTGTCGGCGGTCGCCAACAAGGAAGCAGAAACCGCGCTGCCGGTCGAGGAATTGCGCGCCTTTACCGACGTGTTCGCCCGCATCAAGAACGATTACGTCGAGCCGGTCGAGGACAAGAAACTGATCACCGGCGCGATCAACGGCATGTTGGCCGGACTCGATCCGCATTCCGCGTATCTGGACGTCGAGGGATTCAAGGATCTGCAGGTCGGCACCCAGGGCGAGTTCGGTGGACTCGGCATTGAAGTCGGCATGGAAGACGGCTTCGTCAAGGTGATTTCGCCGATCGAGGATACGCCCGCCTTCAAGGCCGGGGTCAAGCCCGGCGACCTGATCGTCAAGCTCGACGACACCCCGGTGAAGGGCATGACGCTGAACGACGCGGTGAAGCGGATGCGCGGCAAGCCGGGATCGGGCATCAAGCTCACCATTGCGCGCAAGGGCGTCGACAAACCCATCGTGCTGATCCTGACGCGCGCCGTCATCAAGATCCGCAGCGTCAAATCCGCGCTGCTGGAAAACGGTTACGGCTACCTGCGCGTGACGCAATTCCAGGAACACACCGGCGAACTGCTGGCCGAGGCGTTGAACAAGCTATACAAGGACAACAAGACGCCGCTCAAGGGTCTGATTCTGGATCTGCGCAACGATCCGGGCGGCCTGCTCAATGGCGCAGTTGCGGTGACGGCGGCATTCGTCAAGCCCGACAGCCTGGTGGTGTATACCGAAGGCCGCACCGAGGACGCAAAAATGCGGCTGACCGCCAGCCGCGAGCATTATCTGCGTCCGATGCAGGTCGATTACCTGAGAAACCTGCCGCAAGGGGTGAAGCAGGTGCCGATGGTGGTGCTGGTCAACAGCGGCTCGGCCTCGGCGTCGGAAATCGTGGCAGGTGCGCTGCAGGACCATAAGCGTGCGGTCGTCATGGGCACCCGCACCTTCGGCAAGGGCTCGGTGCAGACCATACTGCCGCTCGGCAACGGCACCGCGATCAAACTGACGACCGCGCGCTACTACACGCCGGGCGGACGCTCCATCCAGGCCAAGGGCATCGAGCCGGACATCGTCGTGAAAGACCCGAGCATGCCGTCGGAAGACGAGGGCCTGGGCATCCGCGAGGCGGATCTCGACAAGCACCTGAGCAATCCAAACGGCGGGGACGCCCCGCCTGCGGGCAAGCCGAGCGACGTCATCAAGGCGCCGCCGGCCGACAAGCCGGGCCAGGATGGCAAGGATAAAAAGCCGCCGACGCTGGAGCCCGGTGAAATCGTGTCGAAGAACGATTTCCAGGTGAATCAGGCGCTGAATCTGCTGAAGGGCCTGCAGATTTTCCAGGGCCGCTGATCCAGGGGGCTGCGGCGGCCATGCCGCCACAGTCCAGGCGGCAGCGCTATACTGAGACAAACTCTGCCCGACTGGTGTGTCATGCGCCCTTGTGACCTCGAAAAAGACCGCGAAATCGTGTTCCATGCCTTGCCGGCGGGACAGGCCGAACGTGCGCTGATCCTGCTCGAGGGCCTGGATGGGCTGGGGGTGAGGGTCGGGCCGGACGGCAACCGCCTGCTGGTGCGCTACCACATCTGCGAATACACCCTGGAAGGCCTGGAAACTGCGCTGGCAAGCCAGGGCTTCCATCTCGACAACAGCCTTGTCAGCAAACTCAAGCGTGCGCTGGCCTATTTTTGCGAGAGCGTGCAGCGGCGCAACGTCGCGGCCAACGAACCGGACATCAAATCCCAGCAGGCTTTCATGGAAGTCTACGAGCGCCATTTGCACGGCGACCGGGACGACACGCCGGAAGAATGGCGCGGTTATAAATAACGCCTCGCCCGCTCTGTGGATCTGACCGACGACCTGTTGCTGCGCTACAGCCGGCACATTCTGCTGCCGGAAATCGGCGTGGCCGGGCAGGCGCGCATTTGCGATGCCGCGGTGCTGGTCGTCGGGTCCGGCGGGCTGGGGTGTCCGGTGGCCTTGTATCTGGGGGCGGCAGGCGTCGGGCGGCTGCTGCTGGCGGACGGCGACGCGGTCGATCTCACCAACCTACAGCGCCAGATTGGCCATGCCACGACAGCGATCGGCGAAAACAAGGCCGATTCGCTCGCCCGCAGTGTACGGGCCATCAACCCCGAAATCGAAGTGCGCACCCTTCGTCAGACGCTGGCCAACGGCCCCTTGTACGAGGCGGTGGCGGCGGTCGATCTGGTCGTCGATGCATCGGATAATTTCGCCACGCGGCATGCGGTCAATCGCGCGTGTACGCTGCTTGGCAAACCCCTGGTATCGGGTGCGGCGATCGGGTTTTCCGGGCAGTTGGCCGTTTTCGATTCGCGTCGCGCCGAAAGTCCCTGCTACCACTGCCTGTTTCCCGACCATGCGGACGAACCCGAATTGCGCTGCGCCGAAGCGGGGGTGATTTCCCCGCTGGTTGGCGTCGTTGGGGCGATGCAGGCGCTGGAGGCGCTGAAATGTCTCGCCGGGGCGGGCGAACCCCTGATCGGCCGGCTGCTGTTGTGGGATGGCCTGCGAGCCGAGGCGCGCGTGATGAGGGTGCCGCGCGACCCCGCCTGCCCGGTGTGCGGGCATTAGGGGCTGTTCACACTATTTTCATGCCTGCGTTGCTGCGAGAAAGCGATGGATGCAAGGCGCGTCGCGCCGGCAAGGGCCTTCCCTTGCCAAGCGGCGCGACGCCGCAGACGCGTTTTCTCGCAGCAACCCGGAGGGGCGAGGCCGATTCGGGGCGCGCCCTTTGTCGCGAGCCGTTTGCTGTGAATGACACAGCGACACGCCTCGCTTCGCGGGCTCATTCCCGAATCGACCTCGCCGCAGGCATGAAAATAGTGTGAACAGCCCCTACCCGCTTCAGGCCGGGTGAACCTCGAGCAGGCGTGACAGCAGCAGGTCGATGTCGCCGCCCGGCGCGCGGCTAAACCCGCTCTTGGCGAACTGGTGCCAGCGGCCCACCACCACGCATTGCAACAGGTTGGCCAGCGGCGCGCTGAGTTCGGACTGTTTGTCGCCGTTAAAGCGCAGGCATTGCCTCAGTTGCGCCTCGATGCGGTCGTGCAGCTGATTGATGCGCTTTTGCAGACGCTCGTTCTCGTGCACCAGCGCGTCGCCGATCAGCACCCGCGTCATGCCCGGATTCTTCGCCGCAAAATTCAGCAGCATGTTGAGAATGGCCTCGACCTGGGCGGCCGGAGACGGGGTGTCGGCCGTGATGCGGGCGATCAGCCCGAACAGCGTCTGCTCG
>JAJYXA010000368.1 GCA_021791235.1 Pseudomonadota bacterium | reverse complement strand
TGGCCTTGAGGGCGGGATCGTCGGCGTTGACCATCACGCTGTCGAAGAAGGCGTCGACCG
This sequence comes from Pseudomonadota bacterium, assembly GCA_021791235.1. The sequence goes on along the minus strand of JAJYXA010000368.1, from coordinate 3,519 downwards.
GGGCTTTCAGCGCGGCGAGCGCCTGCAAGGATGCAGTGTAGTCGCCCGTTTCAAAAGCTGCATCTGCCTTGGGCTTGATCTGTGCCAGCGACTCGAACAATGCTGATTCCGCCGCCTCCTTGAAGAGCGCCGTGTCGATATCGATCGGCACGCCACCCTCCACTTTCTTGAGGATGTTGCCGACGCGCTTGTTGGCGGCGGCGAGGCTAGCAGCCTCGGGCAGTCGTGCGAACTCGCGCACGGCGTCTAACCGCTTCACCACTTCATGCAGCGGCGGCATGTTGGCGAACACGGCTGCAGCCGCCTCCGCACCGAATCTCGGGGCCAGCTGGTTGGCATTACGCTCGTAAATGAACAGCCTGAGTTCTTCAGCCACGGTCCCCGCCAGCAATCCCGACGGGAATCTGGAAATGACAAACTCGATCAGCGCTTCGAGCCCAAATCCCCGCTTCTCCTCATTTTCTGCAGCAATCGGCCCCAAAAACTGGAGTGACGTGATCACCGAGAGCGCATGCCGGCGCAAAGCAAATGGATCCTTATCGCCAGTGGGCTTGAGGCCGATACCCCATATACCGACCAGCGTCTCCATTCGATCCGCAATTTGTAGCACTTCGCTAATGTGGTTAGCAGGATCGATATTCCCGTCCCGACGAACCACGTATTGCTCTGCAATAGCTTGCGCGACCCATTCGTGCTCACCCTGTTCCCTTGCATAGCGTCCTCCCATAACACCCTGCAACTCGGGAAATTCACCAACCATGTCCGTCAATAGATCGGCTTTGGCAAGATACGCCGCACGATCAGCCAAGCTCTTGTCTGTGCCGATTTGATCTGCAACCCACACAGCGATAGCACGAACCCGTTCTACACGGTCTAGCTGGCTCCCTAATTTATTGTGGTACACGACTTTTGCGAGTCCGGGCACGCGCGATTCCAGCGTCTTCTTGCGATCCTGATCGAAGAAGAACTTGGCATCGGCCAGACGCGGACGCACCACGCGTTCGTTGCCCTGGATCACTGCGGAGGCATCGGCGGGCGAGATGTTGGAAACGATGAGGAACTGGTTGGTCAGCTTGCCGCTTGCATTCAGCAGCGGGAAGTATTTCTGGTTTGCCTTCATGGTCAGGATCAGGCATTCCTGCGGCACTTCGAGGAAGGCCTCTTCGAACTGGCCGACCAGCACATTGGGCCGCTCGACCAGCGCGGTGACCTCGTCCAGCAGCGCGTCGTCCTCGATCGGTTTGAAGCCTGACGGCGCGGCAGCGGCCTGCAACTGGCGCACGATCTCGGCACGACGTTCGGCGAAGCTGGCGATCACGGCGCCTTCGTCTTTCATCTGGGCCGCATAGCTGTCGGCGTTCTTGATCGTCACCGGGCTGATGCGCGCCTCGAAGCGATGGCCTTGCGTCTCGCGTCCTGCCTGCAAGCCGAGCACCGAAACCGGCACCACCTCGGCGCCATACAGCGCGACCAGGCCATGCACCGGGCGCACGAAGTTGACGCTGCTCCAGCCGTCGGCCAGTTGATAGGTCATCACCTTGGGAATCGGCAGCTTCGCCATCGCCGTTTCAAGCGCGCGCTGCAGGCCATCGGCCAGCGTCGTACCCGGCGCGACGCTATCGTGGAACAGCGCCTCGCTCTTGCCATCGCCTTCACGGCGCAGCTGACCGACCGCGGACTCGTCCGCACCCAGCGCAGCCAGACGCTTCAGCAACGCGGGCGTGGCCTTGCCGCTCGCATCGATGCCGACGCTCACCGGCATCAGCTTGGTCGACACCGGCTTGTCGGCGGCGCGCGCAAGCACACTGGCGACATGCGCGCCGAGCCGGCGCGGCGAGGCGAAATTCGTCACCGTTGCATTCGCATCGGTCAGCCCCTGCGCCACCAGGCTCTCGGCCAATACGGCGGCAAAAGCCTCGCCCAGCTTCTTCAGCGCCTTGGGCGGCAGCTCCTCAACGAAGAGCTCGACGAGCAGATTTTGCGCGCTCATGCGGCCTCCCTCTTCGTCAGCATGGCCTGCACTTCTTCCGCCCAGCCCCGCGGTGCCATCGGAAAGCCCAGCCGCGCGCGGCTGTCGAGATAGCTCTTCGCCACCGCCCGCGCCAGATTGCGGATGCGCCCGATGTAGGCCGCGCGCTCGGTTACCGAAATCGCGCCGCGCGCATCGAGCAGATTGAAGGTATGCGCGGCTTTCAGCACCTGCTCGTAGGCCGGCAACGCGAGCTGCGCGGCCATCAGTTCCTGCGCCTTCTGCTCGTGCGCGGCAAACGCGGTCAGCAGGAAATCGACATCGCTGTGCTCGAAATTGTAGGTGGATTGCTCGACCTCGTTCTGGTGATAAACATCGCGGTAGGTCAGCCCCTCGGTCCACACGAGGTCGTACACGCTTTCCACGCCCTGCAGATACATGGCCAGACGCTCCAGGCCGTAGGTGATTTCGCCGGTGATCGGCTTGCAGTCGATGCCGCCGACCTGCTGGAAATAGGTGAACTGGGTAACCTCCATGCCGTTCAGCCACACTTCCCAGCCCAGCCCCCAGGCGCCGAGCGTGGGGTTCTCCCAGTCGTCCTCGACGAAGCGCACGTCGTTCTTTTTCAGATCGAAGCCCAACGCATCGAGCGAGCCGAGATAAAGCTCCAGAATGTCCGCCGGCGCCGGCTTCAGCACCACCTGAAACTGGTAGTAATGCTGCAGGCGGTTGGGATTGTCGCCGTAGCGGCCGTCCTTGGGACGGCGGCTCGGCTGCACGTAGGCTGCCTTCCACGGCTCGGGGCCGAGCGCGCGCAGGAAGGTCGCGGTGTGCGAGGTGCCGGCGCCGACTTCCATGTCGTAGGGCTGCAGGAGCGCGCAGCCGCGCTCGCCCCAGTAGCGTTGCAGGGTGAGGATGATGTCCTGAAAGGTGGGTTTCACGGCGGATTTGCGGCTTTTCGGGAAAGGCGCATTTTAACGTGGTTGGCGGGGGTTTCGGGGGTGGCTATAGGTCGGAATCCCACAGAACCACCCTGCGGCCCGGGATTGCATCGCGCCCCGCCAGCGCATCCATCATGCCCAGACTATTTTTTCCTCAACCCGTGGAGTGCCCCAGAAAAACGCGCCGCCAAACCCGACAAGGTTATGTTGGACGCAATCTCGTCATGCGGGATCAGCACGTAACGCCATGGCTTACCGCCATTACCTAGCGCATGGTCTGTGGCGTTGGTACACCAGTTGATCGCCGCTTCCTTTTTGGCGAGGACAATTGGGTCGTCCATCTGATTGCTAGCTTTAGGTTCGAGCATGTAGACCGTGTCGGCCGTTTCGGCAACGAAGTCCGGCTGGTATTCCAGATGGTCGGCGCCGTTGCGGTAGTAAATCTGGAACTGGCCCCTGGCCGGCTTGAACCACTTGATCGCATCGCGCTCCAGGATCGCCGCCAGCTTGCGCTCAGCATCCGAGTCGAACTTCTGCACAGGGTAAAGGCAGCGCTCGAATCCGCCAAACAGGTATTTCGCCATATTGCTCTTGTCGGCGGGGGCAACC
>JAJYXA010000326.1 GCA_021791235.1 Pseudomonadota bacterium | reverse complement strand
CGAAGTCCGCGGCAACCGGCGTCTCTCTCTCCCGGCTGACTTCGGTGGCCAGCGCGATTTTGCCGCCTGCCGCCAGAATGTCGCCATCGATATCCAGACGCCGGCCGGTCAGGCTGACGCTGCCCTTGACGCCAGCGTCCAGGGTGACCTCCGCCGGCAGCGTGATGCGGCCCTTGCTATCCACCGTGACGCCGCCGAAACCGCCCCGTGACAGGAAATCCGTGGACAGGCTCACATTCGCCGGCAGCGCATCGCCGATGCCGGTTGCGCCCGTGCCGGTACGCGCGGTGACGAAACTGAGGTCGGGGAGCGCGACGACGGGCGTGCTGTTGGCGGCCAGCAGGGTCAGCGCCAGTTGGCCGGCGCTGGGGGCCTGTTCGCGCTGATAGGCTCCGACCCGGGCTTCGCCGCGCAGGGTCGCATCCACCACCATGTTGTGCGCCGTCAGGCTCACCGTGCCGGCGTCGCGGCCGGCAGTGTAGGCCGCAATGTAGCGGGCTTGCCCGAAATCGAAGGTGCGGGTCTGATTCCACTTCGGATCGTAGACCGAATAGCGATCCGCAAAACCGTCGTAGAGCTGCTCGGGATCGGCGTTGCCGATATCCACGACCTTGCCGTTGAGCGAAAGCTTGCTGGTGCGGCCGAAGCCCGCCTGGTAGGCGATGCTGCCGCCGGACACGTCGAGCGTCGCGCCACCCTGCAGCACCAGATCGCCTTCCGAACGCAACGTGATCGTTCCGCCGACGGCGCTTTTCTCCGCCACCGTGCGCTCCAGCTTGGCGATGTCCGCCGCGACGTCGGCCAGCGGCGTGCCCTGCTCGGCGTCGATCCACACCTTGCTCTTGTTGAGGAAGGTGTTGCGTTGCAGGGGCGAATCCGCGAGTTGCGAGCCGCGCAGTTCCACCTGAATGTAATTGCGCTCCACCGGGATGGCCACGTCGACGAGGCCGGCGGTGTCGAGTACCGCGCCGTCGTCCACTTGCAGGCGCACATCGTCGACCTTGGGGAAACCGGCAATCTGGAATGTCTGGCCCGCCTGGGCCGACAGGTCGATCACGCCGCTGGTGGCACGGACGAGTGCACCACCCTGCACATGAACGGTCCTGCCCACGCCCTCGATGCGCGAACGGTTGAACGCCTGCTCGTCGGTGAGCGTCTTGCTGTCGGTCGCGTCCGGCAGCACCTCGGTGGTGCTGTTCGCCCCCAGCACCAGCGTGCCGGTGCTGGTGCCCAGCGGAATGGCGCGCTCCGTGCCTAGCGGGGTGTACGACGACGCGCTGTCGCGCGCCAGCAGACGGATGGAGCCGTTGAGGTTGACCGACGACGTGGCGGTGACACGACCCAACTGATTGACCGTCAGGCCAGCCACGCTGACGTTGCCGCGCTCGGCGAGGATGCGGCCGGTATTGGTGGCGGTGCCGCCGTTGTCCACTTCCACCAGGAAACCGCGCAAGCTGGGGTCGTCGCCCACCGCCAGATAGACTTTCGAGCCTGCGGCGAGAATGGTCTGCCCTTCAGGCGTTTCAATGACGCCGTGGTTCTCCACGTTCTCGGCCAGCAGCATCACCCGCCCACCAGTGTCGGTCTTCAGCGTCGCGCCGGTTTCCAGCGCCACCAGTCCGCCTGAAGAGCCCGCGGCCGCCTCGAACGCGGCGAGCGTATCGGCGTCCACGTTGGAAGCAAAGCCTTCGATGAAGAGTTTCTCGTTCGGCGCAAGCGTCGAGGCCACCAAACTGCCCACGTTCACCTGCGCACCGTCCTTGAACAGGATGCCATTCTGGTTGTAGAGATAAATCTGGCCGTTCTGCCCGGGCTGCACCTGGATGCGCCCCGCGATTTCGCTCGGGCTGCCTTGCCAGATGTTGTTCAGGGTGGAAAAACTGGCGACCGCCGGCAGGTTGCCAGCGCCGTCCTGGAAGCGATAGGTCATCGTATTACCGGCGCCCAGGTTGTAGCTCTGCCAGTTGACGATGGCCTTGCCGGTGGTCTGGGTGACGACGCCCTGGTTGCCATTGACTGCGTAGCTGGCCGCGCCATGGGTGACGAAGGCCGTGGGGTTGGGGTTGATGCCGCACGCACCGCCCGCGCAGGGCACCGGCATTTGCGCCAGTGCTGGCACCGCTGTCAGCAAGGCGGAAGCTGCCAGCACGGCGGAACCTGTCTTGCAGCCCGCCGACTTGCTCCGGCCCCGTGCACGCTCCGCCACCGGCACCTGCATGCCTAAAGTCGCGTTGAATACCAGACGATAACGGTTGCGGTTCATGGGCTTCTCCTGTAGGCGACCGGCATTCCGGAATGCTTCGTGGCCGCCTGTCTTGCGTACTTACTTACGTTAATTTTCGAATGTGATGATTGCGTTTCATGCGAGCCAGGCCGAACGGCTTATGCAAGCGACACGTTTGGGGGCGCGCCTGCGGGCAGCCCACATCACCATCAGGCCGCCCACGCCGAATAGCGTGTAAGTGCTGGGTTCAGGAACCAGGCCCGCTGTAGGTTCAGCCAAAACGAAATCTGTCGATTCGATGCTGGTCTCGGCTGAAACGATTGCAGAAGTTTGCGTGCTGATTTCGACTGTGCCAACCGGTACGCCCATTTGCAGCGTAGTAATGGCGGCCCCATACTCGGGATGCACAATCGGGCGCGAGACCTGATCGTCGAAAGTTCTCAGGTAAAGGCTGCCGCTCGCTACCTGGCTCAACGCAGTCATGTCCGGATAGGTATCCGTCAGCCCGGAAAACAAACCGCCGCCCACGCTCAAATCACGGTTCGCACTCAGCGAAATTTTCGGAGCCACCAGGGTTCCCCAAAACGTCACGTTGCCGCCTGAAACGATGGTGATCGATTCATCTGCGTGGATTACGCTCGAGGGGTCGATGTAAAGATTCCCTGTGCATGTCGCCGTAAATGCCGGCCCCAGGACAAAGGAAATCTCGCTGTTCTGGCAACTAAAGCCAGGGCTATCCTGCGTCGCAGCTTGCACGGGCAAGGCAATCGCGGCGATCAATACAAGCGATGCATTCGCAATATTCAAGCTCATTCTCGGCTCCCTCTCATTTCATTCACCATTTACTCCCTACCACTCCATCCCCAGCCGGAAATGCACCCGGCCGTCGCCCGCTTCCACCTGCCCGGCCTCCTCGAAGGGGTAAGCCAGGTCCAGGCTGCCCGAAACGCCGCCCCGGCCCTTGAAGCGCAGGCCCAAGCCGGCGGCAAGCAGGTCGAAACGGTCGGTCTGGCCGGGCAAGGGTTCGCGTATGCGCAGGCTGGCGCCTTCGGCGAAGGCATACAGGATCAGCTCGTCCAGACGTTCGGAGGCCTGCCTGGCCAGCGAGGGGGTGCGCAGTTCCAGACCGCCGGTCAGGCCGTCGTCGCCGGAAGCGGCGGATTCCGTGTAGCCCCGCACCGTGTACACGCCGCCGGCGATGAACTGCTCGTTGGAGATCAGCGGGCCGCTGGCCGTCTGCCCGCCCACGCGGCCGAACAGGCTCCAGCCGTTTTCGAAGCGGCGCGTGTGCTTCAGGTCCAGGCGCAGGAAGGCATAGTTCGCCTTGCCCAGATAGCGCTTGCAGGCAAACTCGTTGAGGAACACCCCCGGCACGCATTC
>JAJYXA010000574.1 GCA_021791235.1 Pseudomonadota bacterium | reverse complement strand
CGCATCAGCACGCTGGGTTCGACGTCGAGCTTCAGCCCCACGTCGAGGTAGGACACCGATTCCGACACCACGCCGGTCGACGTGGCGTTGGAGGTGATGACCGGAACCTTGTCGCCGATATGGATCTTGGCCTTTTCGTGGTTCTTCACCCGGATGCGCGGGTTGGCCAGGATGTTGACGTCGCTGTCCACCTTTTGCAGGTTGAGCTGCGGATTGTTCATCGCGATGCTGGCACCGGTGAGGTGGCGCAGCTTGTCCACAGTCAGCGGCAGCGGCGACAGCGTGGTGTTGGTGGTCACCACCGGCGCCCCCACCGTCGACGAGGTTGCCGTGTCAGTGGTGATGGTGTTGAGCAGCGAGAACTGGCTGGGATACTGCATGCCCAGATCGAGCAATCGTCCGCGCTTGATCTCCAGAACTTCGACGTCGAGCATGACTTCCGGTTCGGCCAGATCCTGAACCGCGACCAGTTTTTCCGCCAGCCGGATGGCCTCGGGCGTGTCGCGCATCACCAGCAGATTCAGCCGGTCGTCCACATAGATGTCCTTGGTCTTGACCAGCGTGCGCAGCATGGCCATGGTGGACTTGGCATCGGCGTTGCCCAGATAGAAACTCTTCACCATCAGGTCCTGGTACATCTTCTGTTTTTGCGGCAGGTCGGGGTAGATCAGCAGCGTATTGGCGTTGACCACCTTTTTGGCAAGCTGGCCGGTCATCAGCAGCATGTCCACCGCATCGGCAATCGGCGTGTTGCGGGCAAACAGCGTGGCCTTGGTGTCGGTCCGCACGTCCTTGTCGAAAATGAAGTTGAGGCCCGACTGCCGGGAAATCATGTCGAACACGTTGCGCAGCGGCGCATCGCGGAATTCCAGGGTGATCGGCTTGTGAAACGCCTCGCCGAGTTCGGGCGGGGTGATTTCGTCGGACGTGCGTGCTGCCTGGATCTGTTGCAACAAGGCCAGCGCACCGGCGTGACCGGGGGATTGCGCCAGAATCAGGCGGGCCGTCTGTTCCGCTTCATCCGGGTGGCCTGCCGCCAATGCCTCGGTGGCCGTCTGCAGCCGCTTCTGGTTCTCGCGCGCCGCGGCAAGATTGTCCAGCATGCTCTGTGCACGCGGGCTTTCGGGATGAATCGCCAGCACTTTCTTCAGCGTGGCCTCGGCCACATCGAAGCGTCCCGCGTCGAGGTCCTGCTGCGCCTGGGTGAGCAGCTGGCTGGCGATGCGTTCGCGCTGGGTATGGTAGTAGGCCTTGAGTTCGATATTGTCGGGCTCTTCGGCCACGCCCGTGCGCAAACGGGCAATGCCAGCCTCGGGCTGACCGGCGGCAATCAGCTTGCGGCCTTCGGTCAGCCCCTTGCTGGCGCAGCCGGCCAGGCTCAGGGCAAGGAACACTGCGGTCAGGCAAACAAGGCGGGTGCGTTGCAACTCAATCTCCTGTGCGCAAACTGCGCGTCTGGTTCAGCGGTAGGTAAGTGAAATTCAGCATGCCGCCGGTGACGGGTTCGAGCCGCCATACGCCGTCGAGCACCTGACCTGCGTGCACGCTGACCGGCAGCGTGCCGCGCACCAGGTAATACGTGGTCTGGCCGGCATCCTGCCAGCGCCCCATGTAGCTGAAGGGCAGGGCGGGCGCCTGCGGCGGCGGGGGCGGGACATAGGGCGGCGGAGGGGGCGGCGGCGGAGGGATGTACCAGGTCTGCTCCGGGAACAGGTTGGCGTGGCTGAGCGCCAGCCGCGGCTCGGCCTCCTGCGATTTTGTCTGGAGCGCGACCGCTGCCGGGGCGTGGACTGCGGGCGCAGGATGGGACGCATGCGCCACCGGCTCGGCCACCGCGTTTCGATCCCCGGCGGCATCGTCAGGCTGTTCATCGACCGCCAGCCAGATCGACCAGGCCGCCACGCCCGCCAGGGCAACGAACAAAACGGAACGCCGCTTCCTGTCGGTCACGGCGCCGCCTCCACGAACAGGCTCAGACGCAGTTCCGCCTGCAGCTGGGTGGATTCGATGCGATCGCGTTTCAGCTTCAATTCGTCCAGCGTCAGGTTGGGCAGACGTTCCAGCGCGGCGGCGAGGAAGGCGTGCAATGCCGGGTAGGACGCATCGAGCGGCAGCACCAGCTGCCAGCGCTGGAGCGAGGTGCCCGTCAGGGGCGACACGCTGTATTGCCCGCGCGGCAGCGCCAGCCCATGCGCCCGCGCCAGTCGCTCCAGCTCTCCGATACGTTGCGACGCTTCGCCCGTCGGCGGCAACCCGGCCAGCGGGTTGAGCGGGAGCGGCGCCGGTGTCGCCGCGCGCCGGGCAGCCGTCTGCTGCAGCGTGACCAGTCGGGCCTGCTGCGTATGGATCGCCTGCTGCAGCGAATCGACCTGGACCAGCTGCATCAGCAATGCGACCGCCAGCAGGCCCAGTCCGGCCAAGCCGACGGCACCCAGGTGGCGCGCCCATTGCCGCAGCTGCCACAGCCTGGCGTTCATGGGCGCAGCTCCACCAGGATGCTGACGCGCAGCGGTTTCTGCGCGTCGTCGGCCTGCACCTCGTGCTGCAGGAGTTCGACGCGGCGGACCCCCGGCTGTTGTTGCAGGGCGTCGATGTAGGCGATGGCGTCCGCCAGTTGCCGCGCTTCGGCCACCAGTTTCAGCTGCGACTTCGCCTGCACCGCATCGATCAAGACCAGCGCGATCTTGCCGCTGTGCGCGGCAGCCAGTGCCTCGAACGCCGGCTGCCAGGAATAGCCCAGCTGTGCCGCTACGCGCGCGCGGGTGGCCCGTGCCACGTCATCCGCGTGCGATGCTGGCTTGGCGGCCGGATGCGCGGGACGCTGTTCGAGGGCGGCGATCCGCATCGCCAATCCCGCCTCGGTTGCGCGCGCCGCCTGCAGATTCGTCCATGACCAGACCATGGCGGCTACGCCGGCCATGGCCAACAGGACGGCCGGCAAGCCGGGACGCGACGGCCGTGCATGAAAATCGAAATCGAGCCGTGCCATCGCTATATTCCTGCCAGCGCCAACGCGCCGTGGGCCGAAGGATCGTGGGGCAACACTTCCCAGCGTTCGTTGCCGAAATCCGGTTGCGAGACCGGACCGGTGCCCACGGCCTGGACCCAGACCGCGGGCGGGAGGTCGAGTGCCGCCAGTCCCGCTTCGCGCGCGATCAGGTCGGGCAGGGCGTCGACCCAGTCATCGGCAATCGGCTGGCCGGCAAGGTGGTGCCAGGTGCCGTCCGATCCGCCGAACAGGCTCAGCCACCCCGGCTCGGCCAGGGCCCACCAACCTGCAAATTTTTTCGGCAGGTGCCGCGCGGCGAAACTGCCGAGCGGACGGATCGTGATGGTGCGAAAGCCGTGGCGTGCCAGCAGCGCGTCCAGTTGCTGCATGAACGCGGCATCCACTGCGGCGCCGACCAGACCGATCTGCGGCGGCTGGCTGATGGCCTGGATGGTCCATTGATCGACCAGGTCGCCGTAGATCTCGCGCAGGCTGGCACCCACCAGCGCACGTTCCTCCGCCTGCGAGAGCGCCTTGCCGGGCGGCGGCGTCAGCACGTGGCGCACGAAATGCTGCGACAGCACCACCTCGACCCCGCGGCCGTGCCAGGCCGGATCGGCGAGC
>JAJYXA010000190.1:487-3614 GCA_021791235.1 Pseudomonadota bacterium | reverse complement strand
CCGCGCGCGCACCGGCCGGCCGTTCTTTTGCGCCGGCGCAAAGCGCGCATCGCGAAACGCCTTGATCGCCGACTCGGCGAATACACCGGGCGGTGCGGCATCGACGATCTCGATGTCGCCGACGCGGCCGTCGGCTTCCAGCTTGAGCTGCAGGCGCACCGTGCCCGACAGCCGCTGGCGGTCGGCGTCCACCGGATACTCCGGCACGATTTCGCGCAGTGCGCGGGGCTGCACATCCAGATCGCGCGCGCTGTAATAGGTGAGATCGACCGAACTGGCGATCGTCGCGGCCGGAACCGGCGCGGGCGCCACCGGCGGCGCCGAAGCAGGCGAAGGCTGGGCGGCTGCGGTCACGGCGGCTGCGGGCGGCCCGGGTTGGGCGGAGGGGGGCACAACGGGCTCGGCCACCGGCAGCGCCTCGGCCGCCTCGCTCGGCGCGAGCGTCGGCACGTCTTCGGGGGCATCGACCGGCTTTTCGACTGCGGGCGGCGGTGGCAGCGCTTCGGCGGCGGACGGCCCGGCAGCCGCATGCGTCGGCACCAGCCGCGCCTCGATCACCGGCTCCCCCACGCCCACCTCCGTCGGCGGCACCACCTGCACCAGCGCAATCACCGCCGCATGCAGCCCCAACGAAATCCATACCGCCGCCAGCGGGCGCCGCATCCTGGCGGGAACCGCCGGTTCGTCGAAGAGTTCGTTCGCGTTCACGTGCACGCGGCCCCTTCAGGATATTCATGCGCGGTGGGGTAGCCATACTTCGCGGGATGCTTTTCGACTGCGCAGAAAACAGGGCGCGCCGGCCTAGAATGAGGGCCAGAAAAACCCAAGGAGCAGACCATGAAAAGACTCGTCATCGCGGGCGCCATCTTAGCATCGGCGCTGGCCGCGCCGCCGGCCTTTGCCAGCGCCGTCGAACTGGGCAAGGCCACGATCAAGGCCGCCGACGGCACCGAAGTCCCGGTCGAGATCGCCACGCCGGCGGGCAAGGGGCCCTTCCCGCCGGTGCTGTTCATCCACGCCAAGCGCGGCTACGAAGGCGACGAGCGCGCCCACGTGCGCGAACTCGCCGAACAGGGCTTTCTCGTCGTCGCGCCCGACTGGCAGAGCGGCCGCTTCATCGAACGCTGGCCTTCTGCGCACAATCCCGAAACCGAAATGGACGTCGAAGCGGGGCTCAACTACCTGAAGTCGCTGCCGAATGCGTGCAAGCAGCCGGTCGGCATCGTCGGCCTGTCGCGCGGCCCGTACTACGCCATCCGCCTCGCCGCCAAGCGCGGCCACGACATCGCCGCCATCGTCAGCTACTACGGCCACATGCAGAACCCCAACGCGCCCGAGCCGGACCAGCTGTTCCGCATCGCGCCGGAGATCACGCAGATCACCACCCCCATCCTCTACCTCATCGGCGACGCCGATTTCGAACTGCGCCGCATGAACGGCGGTCGCGCGTTCTATGCGCTGTGGGAACGCGGCGTGCCGGTGGAATGGCAGGAATACCCGATGGCGCGCCGCGCGTTCGACTTCCGCCCGGACCAGACGCCGGAGGAAAAGATCGCCGCGCGGCATGCGCGCGAGCGGGCGAAGAACTGGCTGGCGAAGTGGATGAAACTGACGCCGGGGATGCGGTGCAAGTGATGTAGTTGAATGTGGCGGCGTGCGAGGGTTCGTTGGCCGGGGGTTGCCCGGCCAACGGTCATATGACTACCAGCCCTTCGACAGACCCGGGGCGAACGGGGCCAGAGAGTGCGCGTGACGAAATCACCCGCCCGTACCGCGTGGGCTGCGCCCACCCTACCCGCTGTTGACAGCTCTTCGGGGGATCACCAAGGGACGCGACGAGGCCTTGCTGCGTCCCCCGCCCCCTGTTGACAGCTCTTCGACAGGCTCAGGGCGAACGGCGGATTTGCGCCCCGTTTTGACCCCGTTTTCCCGCCCCATGCACCACAACCGTTCAGCCGAACCTGGCCTCCATGCCCTCCAAAAACCCATAAGCATTTGATAATCAAGAATTATCAAAACTGGCACGCTGCCTGCTTTATTCCAACTGAGTATCCAAACCGCAAGGCCAGGTTGCTCAGGCAGTCTCCTCCGATTTTGCGGCCTCTGCGGAGGCCGCTTTTTTTGTGACGCATCGGATTCCGAAAGAAACATGCGCGTACTGATTGTCGAAAACCAGCCCGAGCGGCTGGCGATGCTGGTGCCGGCGCTGGAGGCGGCGGGCTGCGTGGTGGCGGCCACGCTCAATTCCGCGCGCAGCCTGGACGCGCAGATCCAGGCGCTGCGCCCGGACGTGGTGATCATTGCGCAGGACTCGCCCGACCGCGACACGCTGGAGCACATCTGCGTGGCGAACCAGGATTGCCCGCGCCCGATCGTGATGTTCACCGGCGACGGCAGCGCCGAATCGATCCGGGCGGCGACGCAGGCGGGGGTGACGTCCTACGTCGTGGACGGACTCGACCCGGCACGCATCCGCCCCATTCTCGATGTGGCGGTGTCGCGCTTCGAGGCGTTCCAGGCGCTGCACGACCAGCTGGAACAGACGCGCCTCGAATTGTCGGAGCGCAAGCTGATCGACCAGGCCAAAGCCTTGCTGATCAAGCAGACCGGCGCATCGGAGCCCGAGGTGTATCGCGAGATGCGCCGCGCCGCGATGGATCGCGGCCTGAAGCTGGCGGACATCGCGCGGCAGATTCTGCAAAAGCCGCCTGCCTGATTTTTCCGCCCTCATTGGTGCATCGCGGCGCGAATGTGCACCGCATGGGTGCAAAGTGGCATGAACAGGATCACGTCACCTCAGGCCCGATCTCCGCCAAACCCATTCAATACAAGGCATGGGCACAGCTGGCACAGCAGTTGCTAAACCTCACTTGAACAGTCGCAACGATGTGGCTTTCAGCGTGACCGTCAACTCTTTCATCACTGGACAAAGGCGTCCGCCCCGAAGGCGACGCCTTTTTATTTTGGAGAACACACCGTGAGCGACACCCAGGACCAGCCCCTTCTGCAAAATCAGAGCAAGCGTGATTTCATGAAAAAGACCACCGGAATTTCCGTCGCCGCCGCCCTCATGGCCCTGGTGCCGCCGGGCGTGCGCCAGGGTGCCTGGGCCGCCGGTTCCGACGCG
>JAJYXA010000190.1:0-477 GCA_021791235.1 Pseudomonadota bacterium | reverse complement strand
GTGATGGCCTCGGTGAAGGGCTTCGACAAGAAATACGGCCTCACCATCACGCCGACCAAGGAAGCCTCGTGGGCGGCGGTGCGCGACAAGCTGGTGAACGGCGAACTCGATGCCGCGCACGTGCTGTACGGCCTGGTCTACGGCGTGCAGCTCGGCATCGGCGGGCCGAAGAAGGATATGGCTGTGCTGGCGACGCTCAACAACAACGGTCAGGCGATCACGCTGTCGAACCAGCTCAAGGACAAGGGCGTGACCGACGGCGCCAGCCTTGCCAAGCTGGTGAAAGCCGAGCCGCGCGAATACACCTTCGCGCAGACCTTCCCCACCGGCACCCACGCGATGTGGCTGTATTACTGGCTGGCGACCTACGGCATCGACCCGTTCCGCGACGTGAAGAACATCACCGTGCCGCCGCCGCAGATGGTCGCCAACATGCGGGTCGACAACATGGACGGCTACTGTGTGGGCGAGCCGTGG
>JAJYXA010000561.1 GCA_021791235.1 Pseudomonadota bacterium | reverse complement strand
CGAAAATCTTCTTGCCCAGCTCGCCCGGCACCGGCTGGAAGGCCAGACCTTCGGCTTCGCGCCCGAGCTTCACACAATTCACCATCCGCGTCATTTGCTGCTCCTGAAAGAATCAATCATCGGATTTTAACCCAAGCTGCTTTTCTATTCGCCGCGCGAACACGCCCATTTCCTTGGCCGCCTGCTTGTCGCCGCGCGCCTCTGCCACAGCGATGCCCTGCCGGTAGGCGGCCAGCGCCTCGCTCCACGCTTCGGCTTCGGTCAGTGCCTTGCCCAGCAATTTCCAGGCAGCGGAATACTTCGGGTCGTGCTCGACCGCGCGGCGCAGGTGCTCGGCAGCGCTCAAAGCGTCGCCACGCTTGAGGTATTCGTTGCCGAGCGAAAACCGCAGCAACGCGTTGTCGCGGCCGCTGGCCAGCATGGCGAGAAAGTTCTCAAGCGGCTCAGGCACGCCAGAATGTCCGGGTGAACAGTACGAAGACGGTCATCAGTTCCAGCCGACCCAGCAGCATGGCGAAGGTGCAGACCCAGGTCTGGAAATCGGTCAGCACGCTGTAGTTGGTCGCCGGACCCACCTGGTTCAGCCCGGGCCCCGCGTTATTGATGCAGGCAATGATGGCAGAAAAAGCGGAGAGAAAGTCCAGTCCGCTCGCGACCAGGATCAGCGTCAATGCGAGAATGCTGCCGATGTAGAGCATCACGAATACCTGCACGGCGAAAGCCACCTGGTTGGACACCGGCACGCCCCCGAGCTTGATCGGCAAAACCGCGGTGGGATGGATTTGCCGCTGCAGTTCGCGCTGGCTCTGCTTGAACATCAGCAGGCTGCGGATCATTTTGATGCCGCCGCCGGTCGACCCGGAACTAACCGTCACGCAACTGAGAAACAGCATCCACAGGGGCACGAAAATCGGCCACTGGTTGAAGTCGACACTGGCAAAGCCGCAATCCGTCGCCACCGACACCAGGTTGAAGCTGACGTGGCGCAAAGCGGTCCAGTAACTGGGATAGGTGCCCGCGTACCAGATATAGAGTGCCCCTATGATGCAGCTGACCAACACCAGCCCCAGCATGGGAAGCACTTCCGGATCGACGCGGTAGGCACGCAGGCTGCGGCTGCGGAACGCCAGAAAATGTGTGGCGAAATTCATGGCCGCAAGCAGCATGAAGACGATCAGGACGGCCTCGATCACGGGTGAATTGAAATAACCGACACTGGCATCATGCGTGGAGAAGCCACCCAGCCCCATGGCGGCAAAGGCATGACAGACTGCATCGAACCAGCTCATCCCCGCGATTTTGAGCGCCACGATGCAGGCCAGGGTGATTGCCGCATAAACCAGCCACAGCGACTTGGCGGTGTCGGCGATGCGCGGGGTGAGCTTCGAGTCCTTCATGGGGCCGGGTGTTTCTGCCTTGAAGAGCTGCCGGCCTCCGATGCCCAGCATGGGAAGGATGGCTACCGCCAGCACGATGATGCCCATCCCGCCCAACCAGTTGAGCAGATGCCGCCACAGGTTGATGGAGCGCGGCAACGCGTCCAGGCCCGTGAGCACCGTGGCACCGGTGGTGGACAATCCCGACGCGGTTTCAAAATACGCATCGGTAAAGCTCAGGTGCGGGAGATAGCTCAGCAGGGGCAAGGTGGCGAAGGCGGGCAGGACGGCCCATACCAGCACCACCAGCAAAAATCCGTCGCGGGTCTGCAGTTCGCGCTTGTTGTGGCGGGTAACCAGCCAGGTCAGCAAGCCCGAACCAAAGGTGATCAGGAACGCTTCGTCATAGGCATACAGCGCCGCATCCCGCCAGATGAAGGCCACCCCCAGGGGCAGCAGCATGGTGAAGGCGAAAATCAGGACCACCAGTCCCAGCACATGCAGGATAGGAAGGATGCGGCGCATGACTCAGAAGAAGCCGAAGCCGACCTGGAGCAGTTTTTCCACCTTGGGAATGATGCGCTTGTTGAGCACGAACACGATGAGGTGATCTTCCGCCTCGATCAGCGTGTCATGGTGGGCAATGATGACATCGTTGTTGCGGATGATCGCGGCGATCGTCGCGCCTTCGGGCAGGTCGATCTCCCCGATGCGCCGGCCGACGACGCGCGAAGTCTTGGCATCGCCGTGCACCGCCACCTCCAGCACTTCGGCCGCGCCACGCCGCAGGGAGTGCACTGCCACCATGTCGCCGCGGCGGATCTTGGATAGCAGGGGGCCGACCGTAGCTTGCGCAGGCGAGATGGCAATGTCGATCTGGCCACCCTGTACCAGATCGACGTAGGCCGATCGGTTGATCAGGGCGATCACGCGATGCGCACCCATCCGCTTGGCCAGCAGCGCAGACATGATGTTGTCCTCGTCGTCGTTGGTGAGCGCACAGAATACGTCCATGGCGGCGATGTGTTCCTGCTCGAGCAATTCCTCGTCGGTCGCGTCGCCCTGCAATACCAGCGTGTGGTGAAGCTGTTCGGCCAACAGTTTGCTGACCGCTTTGTTGTGATCGATGACCTTGACGTCGTAATCGCGTTCGATACGCGCGGCCAGGCGCCGTCCGATATTGCCGCCGCCGGCGATCATGACCTTCTTGACCGGACGCTCGATGCGGCGCAACTCGCGCATCACCGAGGGAATATCCTCTTTGCGCGCAAGGAAGAACACCTCGTCCCCCGGCTCGATCACGGTGATCCCTCTGGGAACGATACCGCGGTCGCGCCGGTAAATTGCCGGGATGCGGCACTCCAGATTCGGCATGTGGCGCTTGATGTCCTGCAGTTCGTGCCCCACCAGCGGACCGCCATGGTAGGCGCGTACCGCGATCAGGCGCACCTTGCCGTCGGCGAAATCGAGCACCTGCAGGGCCTCCGGGTGCTCCATCAACCGCCGCAGCGTGTCAGTCACTTCCTGTTCCGGGCTGATGACGTCATCGACGCCGAAGTGCTCGGCCAGAAAGCCGGCCTGCATCCCCAGGAAGTCGTTCGAGCGGATGCGCGCGATGCGCGTGGGCACATTGAACAGGGTGGACGCGATGCGGCACGCCACCAGGTTGGTTTCGTCGCTTTGCGTGACCGCGACCAGCATGTCGGCATCTTCGGCGCCGGCCTGCTTCAGTACCGAGGGATGCGCCGCATGGCCGCGCACCGTGCGCAGGTCGAAACGGTCCTGCAAGAACGCCAGGCGCGCGGCGTCGAGGTCGACGACAGTGATGTCGTTGTTTTCGGCGACCAGGCTTTCAGCCAGATTGCCGCCGACCTGGCCGGCGCCGAGGATGATGATTTTCACGCGACGCTCCCTGGGCTTACAGGTCTTCGTCGAGGCGACGCCCGTGCCGGATGTTCAGCTGTTTCAGCTTGCGGTAAAGGTGCGTGCGCTCCAGCCCTGACTTGTCGGCGACGCGGGTCATGCTGCCGCCTTCCTTCTGGATCAGGTGTTCGAAATACATGCGCTCGAAGGCGTCGCGTGCCTCGCGCAACGGAATGTCGAGTGGGATGCCGTGCGCCACGGCCGGCGCCGACTGCTTCATCGGCGCCAGCACGCGGTTGACGTCGACGGCGTCGATTTCACTCGCCAGCGCCGTGACCGCCAGCGTGCGCACCACGTTGTTGAGCTGCGGGAGGTTGCCCGGC
>JAJYXA010000092.1 GCA_021791235.1 Pseudomonadota bacterium | reverse complement strand
AGGCGCAGCTGGAAGTCGCCTACGCCTACTACAAGGACGACGAGCCGATTTCCGCCATCGCCGCCTGCGACCGCTTCATCAAGCTGCACCCCAATCACCCTAACGTCGATTACGCCTACTACCTGAAGGGCCTGGCGAATTTTAACGACGATCTCGGCCTGCTGGGCAACCTGGTCGACCAGGACATGAGCGAGCGCGACCCCAGAGCCGCGCGCGATGCGTTCCTGGCGTTCAAGGAACTGGTCACCCGCTTCCCCGACAGCAAGTATGCCGCCGACTCGACCGCGCGCATGAAATACCTGGTCAACGCGCTGGCCGGCAACGAAATCCACGTCGCCAAGTATTACCTCAAGCGCGAAGCGTATGTGGCTGCCGCCAACCGCGCCAAGGAAGTGCTGAAGACCTATCCCGAAGCGCCCGCGCTGGAAGAGGCGCTGGCGATCATGGTGGTGGCCTACGACAAGCTGAAACTCACCGACCTGCGCGACGACGCGCAACGGGTGCTGACGCTGAACTTCCCCAACAGCAAGTACGCCAGAGGGGTCAGCACCGAAGGCAAGGCCTGGTACCGGTTCTGGTGATTCGTATCCGGAAGTGAAGCCGGTTTAGATCGCGGCTTCGCCCGATTCCCCGGTGCGGATGCGCACCACCTGCTCCACCGTCGTCACGAAGATCTTGCCGTCGCCGATCTTGCCGGTGCGCGCGGCGCTGATGATCGCTTCCATCGCGCGGTCCAGCAGGCTGTCGGCGATCACCACTTCCAGCTTCACCTTGGGCAGGAAGTCCACCACGTATTCGGCGCCGCGATAGAGCTCGGTATGGCCCTTCTGGCGACCGAAGCCCTTGACCTCGGTGACGGTGAGGCCGGTCACGCCGATTTCGGACAGCGCTTCGCGCACTTCGTCCAGCTTGAACGGCTTGATGATGGCTTCGATTTTCTTCATGGCAAGTCTCCGTTAATCGCTTTGGGCATTACGTTTGCTCCCTCTCCCCCCTCTCCCGCTTGCGGGAGAGGGGGGTGTGGCCGCGCCCAACCCGATTGACGAGGGTTGGGGAGGGGAAACTCGTTTAGCGTAAATATTCATCATGTCAGAAAGTGGCGCTAAGCGAGGTCGGGTCGGTATTTCGAGGTGATCGGATAGCGGCGGTCCTTGCCGAAATTGCGCGGCGTGATGCGCGGGCCGGGCGCGGCTTGACGGCGCTTGTATTCGGCGAGGTCGACCATGCGGATGACTCTTTTCACCGTAGCGGCGTCATGCCCCAGCGCGATGATGTCGCGCGCCGACAGGTCGCGCTCGACATAGGCCGCCAGAATCGGGTCGAGCACATCGTAGGGCGGCAGGCTGTCCTGGTCGGTCTGATCGGGGCGCAGTTCGGCCGACGGCGGACGGTCGATGATGCGCTGCGGGATGACCTGGGACAAACGATTGCGATAATTCGCCAGCCGGTAGACGCGGGTTTTCGCCACGTCCTTCAGCACCGCAAAGCCGCCCGCCATGTCGCCGTACAGGGTCGCGTAGCCGACCGCCATTTCGCTCTTGTTGCCGGTGGTCAGCACCAGCGTGCCGAACTTGTTGGACAGCGCCATCAGGAGCGTGCCGCGCGTGCGCGCCTGCAGGTTTTCTTCGGTGGTGTCGGCAGCCAGACCGGCAAATTCGCCGGCCAGTTGCGCCACGAAGGCATCGAATATCGGCTTGATGGCGATTTCGGAATAGCGCACGCCGAGCCGTTTGACCATATCCCTTGAATCCTCGACGCTGATGCTCGCGGTGTAATCCGACGGCATCATCACCGCGTGAACCTTGTCCGCGCCCAGCGCGTCTACCGCGATCGCCAGCGTCAGCGCCGAATCGATCCCGCCCGACAGGCCGAGGTGGACGCCCTTGAAGCCGTTCTTGACGAAATAATCGCGCACCGCCAGCACCAGCGCGTCGTAGACGGCGGCCTCCTCGCCCGGCAGGGCATGCTGCGGCCCGGTGCAGGTGCCGCCGGCAAGCTCGACATAGAACACCCCTTCCCGCCAGGCCGGACACTGCGCCGCCACGTCGCCGTCGGCATTCATCGCAAACGACGCGCCGTCGAACACCAGTTCGTCCTGCCCGCCCACCATATTCGCGTAAACGATCGGCAGGCCGGCCTCCAGCTGGCGCGAGCGCGCCACGGCAACGCGCTCGCGTTCCTTGTTGAGATGATAGGGCGAGGCGTTGGGCACCAGCAGCCAGTCGGCGCCGGCCTCCATCGCCCGCGTCGCCGGCCCCGGCTCCCAGATGTCCCCGCAGATGTTGAGGCCGAACTTCACCCCGCCGCAGGCGAACACGCAGGGGGCGTCGCCGCGGTCGAACACGCGCTGCTCGTCGAACACGGAATGGTTCGGCAGGTGGTGCTTGCGATACACCGTTTCGATCCGGCCGCCGCGCAGCAGCACCGCGGCGTTGAACAGGCCGTCGTCGCTGCGTTCGGGGTAGCCGACGATCAGCGCGAGTTCGGGCGGCGCAGCGGCGGCCAGTTGCTGGACGGCCGCCGCGCACGCCGCGGTGAAATCGTGGCGCAACACCAGGTCTTCGGCCGGATAGCCGCAGATCGACATCTCGGGGGTGAGCAGCAGGGCCGCGCCGGCGGCGTGCGCCTCCCGCGCCGCGCCCAGCAGCCTGGCGGCGTTGCCGGCGATGTCGCCGACGGTGAGGTTGAGTTGGGCGATGCCGAGTTTCATCGGGCCGCCAGCGCCACCTGCACCGCCTCGCCCAGCCCCGCCGGGCTGGGCGCGACGACGGCCCCGGCGGCTTCCAGTGCGCGGATCTTGGCATCGGCCGTACCGGCGCCGCCGGCGATGATCGCACCGGCATGGCCCATGCGTTTGCCCTTGGGCGCGGTGCGCCCGGCGATGTAGGCAGCGACCGGTTTCTTCATGTTGGTGCGGATGTATTCGGCCGCTGCCTCCTCGCGGCTGCCGCCGATTTCGCCGACCAGGATCACCGCCTCGGTCTGCGGGTCGGCCTCGAACATTGCCAGACAATCGATGAAGTCCAGCCCCTTGATCGGGTCGCCGCCGATGCCGACGCAGGTCGATTGTCCCAGCCCCAGTTGCGTGGTCTGGTGCACCGCTTCGTAGGTGAGCGTGCCGGAGCGCGAGACGATGCCGATCCTGCCCTTTTGGTGGATGACGCCGGGCATGATGCCGATCTTGCATTCGCCCGAGGTGATCACACCAGGACAGTTGGGGCCGATCAGCCTGGTGCCGTTGGCGCGCAACGCAGCCTTCACGTTCAGCGCTGTTTTAACTTGAAGCATGTCGAGCACCGGGATGCCCTCGGTGATGCAGACGATGACCTCGACCCCCGCATCGGCGGCTTCGAGGATGGAATCCGCCGCGAACGCGGCCGGCACGTAGATCATGGTCGCGTTGGCGCCGGTCTGCCGCACCGCGTCGCGCACGGTGTTGAAAACAGGAAGATTGAGGTGCGTCTGCCCGCCCTTGCCGGGGGTGACGCCGCCGACCATCCGCGTGCCGTAGGCGATCGCCTGTTCGGAATGGAACGTACCCTGCTTGCCGGTGAAGCCCTGGCAGATGACCTTGGTGTTTTTGTTGACGAGGATGCTCATAAGACCTTCACCACAGAGACACAGAG
>JAJYXA010000198.1 GCA_021791235.1 Pseudomonadota bacterium | reverse complement strand
AACACTCCCTGCAACGCCTACAACCCGACGCCTGTTCGGGTTCTGATCTGGGACGCGCCCGAAAAATAAAAATATGGGAGTCCTGAATAAACATGACGTGTCATTGCGAGCAACGCAAAGCAATCCAGTCTCCATCGAGCGTCGGCGATCTCTGGATCGCCACGGCTCTGTGAGCCTCGCGATGACGGAATATTCAGTATTTGCTTAATCATCAGCGCGGGACGTCCCGCCGCAGGGACTGTACGCGGGACGACCCGCAAGGAAGCAAACCATGTTCGACAAGGTCCTCATCGCCAACCGCGGCGCCATCGCCTGCCGCATCATCCGCACCCTGCGCGCCATGGGGGTGAAGTCGGTCGCCGTGTATTCGGAGGCGGACCGCCATTCGCTGCACGTACGGCTGGCAGACGAAGCCGTCGAGATCGGCCCCGCGCCGGCCGCGCAGAGCTATCTGCGCGCGGAGAAGATCCTCGCTGCCGCGAAGGCCACCGGCGCCCAGGCCATCCATCCCGGCTACGGCTTCCTCTCCGAGAATGCCGGCTTCGCCAAGGAGTGCGCGGCAGCGGGCATTGCCTTCATCGGCCCCAGCCCTATTCAGATGCACGCCTTCGGCTTGAAGCACACCGCGCGCGAGCTGGCCGAGCACAATCATGTGCCGCTGCTGCCGGGGTCCGGCCTGCTCGTCGACGCCGGCCACGCCCAGGCCGAAGCGGCGCGCATCGGCTACCCGGTGATGCTGAAGAGCACCGCCGGCGGCGGCGGCATCGGCATGCGCCTGATCTGGAGCAGCGACGAATTGGTGGAAGCCTTCCAGTCGGTGGAGCGGCTGACCCGCGCCAACTTCAAGGAGGCCGGCATTTTTCTCGAAAAATACGTGGAACATGCGCGCCACATCGAGGTGCAGATTTTCGGCGACGGACGCGGTCACGTGGTCGCGCTGGGCGAGCGCGATTGTTCGGTGCAGCGGCGCAATCAAAAGGTCGTCGAGGAAACTCCGGCGCCCGGCCTCACCGATGCCCAGCGTGCAAACCTGCTCGTCACCGCGGTGCGCCTGGGCAAGGCGGTCGGCTACCGCTCCGCCGGCACGGTCGAGTTCGTCTACGACACCACCAGCGGCGAGTTCTATTTTCTGGAAGTGAACACGCGTCTGCAGGTCGAGCACGGCGTCACCGAGGAGGTCACCGGTGTCGACCTGGTCGAGTGGATGGTGAAGGAAGCCGCCGGCGAACTGGACCTGTCCGGCTTCAAGGCAGAGCCCAAGGGCGTGGCTATCCAGGTGCGCCTCTACGCCGAAGACCCGGGCAAGGACTTCCAGCCTGCCGCCGGCGTGTTGACCGAAGTGGTGTTTCCGGCCGACGCGCGCATCGAAACCTGGGTCGAGCGCGGCTCGGACGTGCCGCCGTTCTACGACCCCATGGTGGCGAAGATCATCGTCAAGGGACAGGACCGTGCCGAAGCGCTCGGCAAGATGCAGCAGGTGCTTGCAAACACCCGCGTCGCCGGCATCGAGACCAACCTCGGCTACCTTGAACAAATTGTGCGCGATTCGGTGTTCATGGAGGGGCGCCAGACCACGCGCTATCTGAATGCCTTCCACTACCGCCCGGCGACCATCGATGTGCTGGAACCGGGCGTGCAGTCGAGCATCCAGGACTGGCCGGGCCGCACCGGTTACTGGGATGTCGGCGTGCCGCCGTCTGGGCCGATGGATGCGCTGGCCCTGCGCCTCGCCAACCGCCTGGCCGGCAATGCCGAAGGCGCGGCCGCACTGGAACTGACCGTCGCCGGTCCCACGCTGCGCTTCAACTGCGACAGCGTGATCGCGCTGGCCGGTGCCGACATGGGCGCCGAGCTCGACGGGATGCCGCTCGCCAACTGGGCGGCGCAGGCCGTGAAAGCGGGCTCGCTGCTGAAGCTGGGCGCGATCAGGGACACCGGCTGCCGCACCTACCTCGCGGTGCGCGGCGGCTTCGACGTGCCGGATTATCTCGGAAGCAAGTCGACCTTCACGCTGGGCCAATTCGGCGGCCACGCCGGACGCACGCTGCGGGTGGGCGACGTGCTGCACATCCCGTCCGTCACCCCGGCGGACGCCGTGGTCCAGTTGAATGCGCTGGATACCGGCGTTCACCCGCAAGGGGTAGGCCATGGTTGTAAAGCCGCTAAAGCGGCAACAACCATGCACCGCCGGTATGACGCTCCTCCCGCCTACACCCATGCCTGGGAAATCGGCGTGCTCTACGGGCCGCACGGCGCGCCGGATTTCTTCACCGACGCCGACATCGACATGTTCTTCGCCACCGATTGGGAGGTGCATTACAACTCCAGCCGCACCGGCGTTCGGCTGATTGGCCCGCGCCCGCAGTGGGCGCGCAAGGACGGCGGCGAAGCCGGCCTGCATCCGTCCAACATCCACGACAACGCCTACGCCATCGGCGCGGTCGATTTCACCGGCGACATGCCGGTGATCCTCGGCCCGGACGGCCCCAGCCTCGGCGGCTTCGTCTGCCAGGCAACGATTGTCCAGGCCGAGCTGTGGAAGATGGGCCAGCTGCGTCCCGGCGACACCGTGCGCTTCCAGCGTCTCTCGCAAGCACAGGCCGAGCACATGGAAGCGGCGCAGGATGCAGCCATCGCCACATTAACCCCCTCCCCCTTGAGGGGGGAGGGTTGGGGAGAGGGTGAAGGCATACCCAACACCCTCACCAATCCCCCCCTCTCCCCCGCCCCTCTCCCTCCAGGGGAGAGGGGAGAAATGCTCGCCGAGCCGGTGCTGCACCGCACGCCCGAAACCGACAACCCCGTCGCCGTGGTTTACCGCCGCGCCGGAGACAAGTATCTGCTGGTCGAATACGGCCCGCTGGTGCTCGACCTCAACCTGCGCTTCCGCGTGCATGCGTTGATGACGCATCTCCAGGAGGCCGCGGTGCCGGGCATCCTCGACCTCACCCCGGGCATCCGTTCGCTGCAGGTGCACTACGATTCGCGCGTGCTGCCGCTGTCCCGCCTGATGGAGCTGTTGCTGGCCGCAGAAAGGCAGCTACCGGCGATCGCAGCCATGCAGGTGCCGACGCGCATCGTGCACCTGCCGCTGTCGTGGGACGACGCCGCAACCCGCCTCGCGATCGAGAAATACATGCAGTCGGTGCGCAAGGACGCGCCCTGGTGCCCGTCGAATATCGAATTCATCCGCCGCATCAACGGGCTGGACAGCATCGATGAGGTGAAGCGCATCGTCTTCGATGCGAGCTATCTGGTGATGGGCCTGGGCGACGTCTACCTCGGCGCGCCGGTCGCGACGCCGGTCGACCCGCGCCATCGCCTCGTCACCACCAAGTACAACCCCGCGCGCACCTGGACGCCGGAAAACGCCGTCGGCATCGGCGGCGCCTACATGTGCGTCTACGGCATGGAAGGCCCCGGCGGCTACCAGTTCGTCGGCCGCACCCTGCAGATGTGGAACCGCTGGCGGCAGATCGCCGACTTCACCGACGGCAAGCCGTGGCTGCTGCGCTTCTTCGACCAGGTGCGCTTCTTCCCGGTGAGCGAAGCCGAACTGCTGAAAATCCGCGAGGACTTCCCGCTCGGCCGCTACCAGTTGAAGATCGAGGAAACGACCTTCAGCCTG
>JAJYXA010000033.1 GCA_021791235.1 Pseudomonadota bacterium | reverse complement strand
TCCGATCTAGGGCCGTTGGCATTTTTTCGGCGCCTACTGCCTGTTGGCCTCCCTGGTGGTGCTTTGGGTGGGATAAATCTTGCCCGGGATTTTGATATGGCCGTCAAACGGGCCAACATTGGGCATCAGGGGTTAGCACAACCGGCTCAAGCTGTAGCGCAAGCCCGACCGTTGTTCAACGGACCAAGGGGTCGGCTTGGGCAACAGCAACAACTACCCGCTTCGGCTTGAATTTACTGAATGGTTGCATTATCATGCAATTATGCATTCAATCAACGTCATACCATCCGAAGTATTTCAGGCCCTTGCCGATCCCACGCGGATCCGTATCGTTCGCCTTCTCGCCGAAACGCGACAGGAGGCATGTCTCTGCGAACTGGTGGACAGTCTTCTGGAGCCCCAATACAAGCTCTCGCGCCACGTCAAGGTGCTGCGGCAGGCCGGTTTGCTTTCCGCCGAAAAGGACGGCCGCTGGGTCTATCACCGGCTGGTCGAGGGCATCCCCTACCTCGAACGGCTCCATGAGGCGCTCAAGGCGCTGCCGGACGTCGACGGGTTGTTCGCCCGCGATCTGGAAAATTTCCGCGCGCGGATGTGCCTGCGGCAAGCCGGCCGCTGCCGCATCGGCATCCAGACGCCCGAACTGGCGGCGGGAGGCGAATGATGGCGTGCTCGTGCTCCGCTTCGCTCCCGCTGACCATGCCACGGCCGTGGAAAAACCCGCAGGTCGTGACCTCGTCCGCTTCCGGGGTCCTGCTCGCACTGGGCTTCGTCGGCGACTACCTGGGGCTGTCCCACGCCGCCGAGACGCTGTTCTATGTGGCGGCGGTCATCATTGGCGGCTATTACTTCGGTCGCGAGGCGCTGGAGGAACTGGTCAAGGAGCACGCGGTTGGCATCGAACTGCTGATGTCCGTCGCGGCTCTCGTCGCCGGCGTGATGGGGCAGTGGCTGGAAGCCGCCACGCTGGTATTCCTTTATTCCATCTCCGAGGCGGCCGAAGGCTATACGGCGGAGCGCACGCGGCACGCTGTGCGCGCGCTCATGGACCTGGCGCCGAAGACCGCCCTGGTGCGCCGCGACGGCCAGGAGTCGCGCATCCCTGTTGAACAGCTGCGGGTGGGCGACATTTTCGTCGTCCTGCCCGGCGAGTCGGTTGCCACCGATGGCAACGTGATCGATGGCCATTCCGCAGTCAACCAGGCGCCAGTAACGGGGGAATCGGTTCCGGTGGAGAAGTCTCCGGGCACCAAGGTCTTCGCGGCCAGCATCAATGGCGAAGGCGCGCTGACGGTACGCGCGACCAAGGCGTTCGCGGACAACACCCTGTCCCGCATCATCCATCTGGTGGAAGCGGCGCAGGCCAGCAAGGGGCGCAGCCAGCGCTTCATCGAGCGCTTCGGCAAACGCTACAGCCCGGCTGTGCTGGGCGTCGGCATCCTGATCGGTCTGCTGCCGCCGCTGTTCGGACTGCCCTGGGAGGAGTGGCTGACCCGCGCGACGGTTTTCGTCGTGGCGGCGGCGCCCTGCGCCCTGGTGATCTCGATTCCCATCACTCTAGTCGCGGCCCTGGGCACGGCCGGCCGCAACGGCCTGCTCATCAAGGGCGGTATCCATCTGGAGAACCTGGCCCGAGTGAAAGTTGTGGCGCTCGACAAGACGGGCACCCTCACGATAGGTCGCCCTGAGGTTACGGACGTGCTGGTGTTCTGGGGGCACGACGAGCGTGAGGTGCTGGAGGCCGCCGCAGCCCTGGAGTCCCGCTCACAGCATCCCCTGGCCCAGGCCATCGTGCGCCGCGCCAAGGCGGTCGGCCTCGAACCGGCGCCAGCCGCGGACTTCCGCTCCCGCACCGGCGCGGGAGCCCAGGGGTTGGTGGGTGGACGGGAACTCTATATCGGCAGCCCCAGGCTGTTCGCCGACCTGGGCGTTCCGGCTGCCGGCGTGATGGACAAGGTTCAACATCTGCAAAGCCAGGGCAAGACCGTGGTGATGCTCGGGACCCATTCCTCGATCCAGGCATTGTTTGCGATCAGTGACCCCTTGCGCCCCGAGGCGGCGGACGCCATCGCCGAACTGAAGCGCGCCGGGATCGAGCGGGTGGTCATGCTGACCGGCGACAACCCGCTTGCCGCCGCCGCCATTGCCGAACAGGTTGGGATCGATGAGATCCATGCTGAGCTTTCTCCCGAGGACAAGACCCGCAAGGTGGCCGAACTGGAAGCGAGGTACGGCAAGGTGCTGATGGTGGGGGACGGCGTCAATGACGCGCCGGCGCTGGCCGCCGCCCACGTGGGCATCGCCATGGGCGCCGCCGGCACCGATGTCGCCCTGGAGACGGCGGACGTCGCGCTGATGAGCGACAACCTGGCACGCCTGCCCTACCTCATCCGCTTCAGCCGCCGCACGTGGCGCGTGGTGCTGCAAAACCTGGCGCTGTCCGTGGTGGTGATCGGCGCG
The DNA here is from genome assembly GCA_021791235.1 of Pseudomonadota bacterium. The sequence goes on along the minus strand of JAJYXA010000033.1, from coordinate 1,178 downwards.
CTCATCGCCGGGGCGGTGACCGGCTACTTCACGCTGCCCGTCGCCGTCCTCGCGCACGAGATCAGCGAGTTCGTCGTGATCGCGAGCGGGCTGCGCATGCTCAGGACGTAACTTTTCTGGTCTATGTTTAATTTTTACTCAACAGAGGAATAACACATGAACACCAAGTACGGTTTCGGCAAGGCGGTCGCGTCTTCTTTCGATGCGGCGATCGAGAAGGTCACCCAGGAACTGCAAAAGGAAGGCTTCGGCGTGCTGACGGACATCGACGTGGCGGCGACCCTGAAGAAGAAGCTCAACCAGGACATGCCGCCCTACCGCATCCTCGGGGCCTGCAACCCGCCGCTGGCGCACCGCGCGCTGGAAGCGGAGCCGTCGATCGGCCTGCTGCTGCCGTGCAACGTGGTGGTGCGCCAGGACGATGCAGGCAAGGTGCAGGTGGAGTTCATGGACCCCAATGCGGTGCTGGATCTGGTGAACAAGCCGGAGATCCATCAATTGGCCAGCGAGGTCAGGCAAAAGCTGGAGCGGGTCATGCAGGCCCTGTAACGCTCACATCATGCAGATAGGCAAAGCGGCTTCGATCCTGGCGCTTGGCACAGCCGTCGCGACTTGCCTGGCGGCCCCGATTGCGGCATCCGCAGGCGAGCCTGCTTCCAGCGAACGGACGACCCTGGCGGGTGGAATGGGGATGATGGGCGGAATGGGCATGCACCGGGACATGATGCAAGGCATGATGGGCGGCACGCTGCCTCCCGCAATCGACCCCGCCCGCCTGCCCGAGCCCGATTCGTCGGGGGCGCACCTGCTTCGGCAGTTCTGCATGCAATGCCACAACCTGCCCGGCCCCGGCCTGCACACCGCCCCGGAATGGCCGCAGGTGCTGGGCCGGATGAACATGCGCATGCAGATGATGGGGGGAATGATGGGGGGCATGATGGGCGTAGCGGCGCCCGATCCGGTGCAGTTGAAGATCCTGCTCGGCTATTTGCAGCGGCATGCGCAGAAGCCGATCGATGCGGCAAGCTACCCCGACCTGGACACGCCACCGGGCCAGGCTTTCGGCACGACCTGCATGCAGTGCCACGCCCTGCCGGATCCCAGGCAGCACACCGCCCAGGAATGGCCGTCAGTCGTGGCTCGCATGCGCGGCCATATGGCCGCAATGGGGAAAATCA
>JAJYXA010000271.1:503-3641 GCA_021791235.1 Pseudomonadota bacterium | reverse complement strand
GGGCCTGATGAAGAACTGCAACTCGACCTGTCTCAACGGCAAGCCCCTGCAGGAAGATCTCGAACGCGCGCTGAACCGCGAAGTGCGGCTCGCCAACGACGCCGACTGTTTTGCCCTGTCGGAGGCTATCGATGGTTCTGCCGCAGGCGCAAACAGCGTGTTCGGCGTGATCCTCGGTACCGGTGTCGGCGGCGGCGTGGTGGTGCACGGCAACCTGCTGAAGGGGGCCAATGCGATCGCTGGCGAATGGGGGCACTCGCCGCTGCCCTACTTCCAGTTCGCCCATGCTCAGGCCGACCGCGACGGCACCGGCCAGCACCCGGCCACCGGCGAGGCGATCCTGCATCCGTGGCCGAGTCCGCGCGAACTCGAGGCCGCGCCAGCCTGCTACTGTGGAAAAAAAGGCTGTATCGAAACCTGGCTCTCGGGTCCGGCGCTGGCCGCCGACCATGTGCGCTACGGCGGCGAGGAGTTGCCTGCGCACGAGATCGTGCAGTTGGCGAACGCGGGCTATGGACCCTGCAGCGCCACGCTGGCGCGGTATGAAGAACGACTGGCGCGCGCGCTCGCCGGCGTCATCAACCTGCTTGACCCGGACGTCATCGTGCTGGGCGGCGGGCTCTCCAACATCGCCCGGCTCTATGACACCGTGCCGCGGCTATGGCCGCGCTACGTATTTTCCGATCGTGTGAACACCAAACTGGTGCCGCCGAAATACGGTGACTCCAGCGGCGTGCGCGGCGCGGCCTGGCTGTGGTCGGGGGCAAGCAGGCACGCCTGACAGCGAAACAGTCATGCACCGGCTAGAGCCGGTCGACCCAGTCTTTCAACTGGCTGGCTTCGCGTTCCAGCAGGTGTGTGTCCTGGTAGACATGTGAAATCACGGCGATGCCCTGCGCCCGCCCCAGAAGATGCAGGGCAAGTGCGTCTGCATCCTGCTTGCTCCGTCCCAGTTCTTCGAAGCGCGCGGCCAGCCACCCCCGGAAAAGGTCGAACAGGCCGCGCGCCACGCCTTGAAGCTCGCGCCGCTCTTTTCCCAGCTCGGTATTGAGGCTGCCGATGGGACAGCCGTAGTGGACCAGTTCCGCCTTGCGTCCGACGATCATGTCGACGAACGCGCGCAGCCTGGCCTTGGGCTCGTCATGCTCGCGCTCCCATCGGCCCAGCAAAGCCCGGTAATCCTCCAGATAGCGCTCGACGACGGCGCCGAGGATGTCATCCTTGGTCTTGAAATAGTGATAGATGTTTCCCCGGAACAGTCCGGTCGCGTCGACAATCTGGCTGAACGAGGTGCCGTCGTAGCCATGCTCGTAAAACAGTGCCCGCGCGCACGCCACGATATCCGCGCGTGTCTTTTCGCCTTTGCTCGCCATAGTGCGCATTTTATCCAAGGTCGTTCACAGTGCCGCGGATTGAAGCGTTCCCCATGACAGGCAGGACGATCGGCTCGATGATTCAGGCAAGCGGGCGCACCATGGACATGGGCCGCGTCTGGCGCAGCGACATTTCCTGCATCTGGGCGCGTATCGCTTCGCGCCAGCCGTGCGCAGGGCGATAACCCAGCAACCGTTCCGCCTTGCTGTTGTCCGCGCCGGTCTCCTCCATGAGGTGCACGATGCTGCGCGTGACCAGCGGCTCCCACGGCACGACAGGGTCGAGCTTTTCCATCAGCCAGGCGAACGGATAGGCGACGGCGAAGGGCACGCTGAAATGGGGCATGGGCAACGCATACTCTTCATGCAGCAGAGTTATGACCTCGCGCACCGTCGGCACGCTCGGCCCAACGATGTTGAACCCTTCATACGGGGCCAGGCCTTCGGCTTCGACCGCGCAGGCGAAGGCCTGCCCGATATCGCGTCCGTCGATGACGGGAAGATGGGTTCGCCCTCCTGCCACCCACGGTACCAGATGGGTCTTCAGACGCGGAACCAGGATTGGCAGCACGCCGAGTGCATAGCGGCGCCCCGCGTAGATGCCGAGGCGCAGATTGACCACCTGGAATCCGGGTCCGGCGGCATTGCGCAATGCATCTTCTATCCTGACGACATTGCCCAGATGCGGCCACAGCGGGCGTATCACACCCTTGCTGTCGGGGTCGGCCGAATGGTCGGGGGCCGCAGCGCTGGTCGTGCTGGTGTTGATGTAGCGTTTCACGCCGGCCGTTTTGGCCGCCTCGATCAGGGCGAGATTGGGCTCGAGAAAGAGCCGGCGCGAGGGCTCGGCATGGCCCCATAGCGAACTCCACGCCATCGCATTGCAGAGAATGTCGGCGCCTTGCACGGCAAGTGCGCGGAACGCTGCGTCACGCAGGTCGCCTTCGCGGACTTCGCCCGCAAACCCCGGGATCAATTTCTGCCTGTCGCGGCAAACCGCGACGACGTGCAAATTGTCGACCTTCGCCAGCGCCTCCAGCACATGGCTGCCCGCAAACCCGGTTGCTCCGGCCACCACCACAGTTTTTTTCATGTCCTGTCCATTATTAGATGATCATCTAATAATAATAGGACGATTGTCCTTTTTTGTGAACAACAAAAAACGCCGCCTGCCCAACAGGGTCGGGCAGGCGGCCAAACCCGCCTCACCCCTGCCGAGCGCGACGCCTGATGGTGGATGACGGTCAGTGCAGCTTGATGCGCGCCCGCGTCGGCGTGCTGATGAAATGGGCGTAGGTCGTGAGCGAAGTCTTGAACCAGCCGTGCAGCGCGATCTCGTGCATCTTGTGCAAGGACCAGTACACCAGCCGCGCCATCACACCCTCGATCATGATGCTGCCGCCGGTGAGCGCGCCCATCAGGTTGCCGACGGTGGAGAAGCGGCCGAGCGCAATCAGCGAGCCGTAGTCGCGGTAGACATACTCCGGCAGCGACTTGCCGCGGAAACGCCGGCAGATCGACTTCGCCAGCATCGAGGCCTGCTGGTGCGCGGCCTGCGCGCGCGGGGGGACGAAACCCTTGCCGTCGGGCAGCGCGCAGGCGGCACAATCGCCGAAGGCGAAGATGTTGTCGTCGCGCGTGGTCTGCAGCGTGGGACGCACGACCAGCTGGTTGGCACGGTTGGTTTCCAGGCCGTCGATGTCCTTCAGGAAATCCGGCGCCTTGATGCCGGCCGACCACACCATCATGCTGGCGGGGATGAACG
>JAJYXA010000271.1:0-493 GCA_021791235.1 Pseudomonadota bacterium | reverse complement strand
GCTCGGCCAGACGTTCGGCGGCAGCGGCCGACAGGCGCGGCGGCAGTCCCGGCAGGATGCGGTCGGAGGCCTCGACGATCAGCAGCTTCAGGCTCTTTTCGGGCTCGATGTGGTCCATGCCGTAGTACGACAGTTCGCGCGTGGTGTCGTGCAACTCGGCGGCGAGTTCGACGCCGGTGGCACCGGCGCCGACGATGCCGACGGTGAGCTGGCCGGGCGCGACGGCCTCGGTCTGCGTATTGGCGCGCAGGCAGGCGTTGATGTGGCGGCGATGGAATTCGCGCGCCTGCTCGGGGGTGTCGAGCATGATGCAATGCTCCTTCACGCCCGGCACGCCGAAGTCGTTGCCGACCGAACCGACCGCGATGATCAACGTGTCGTAATGAAACGTCCGGCGCGGAATGATCTCGAGGCCGTTCTCGTCCAGCGTCGGCGCGACGCTGACTTCCTGGCGCTTGCGGTCGAGGCCGTCCATGCGGCCGAGACGGAAGGT
>JAJYXA010000240.1 GCA_021791235.1 Pseudomonadota bacterium | reverse complement strand
GGGTGCCGTCGAACGCGATGCCGACGGCTGGAACCGGCTGCAGATCCTGGCTGACACCGTGCGGGCGGACGAACTGCTCAGTCTCGGTGCGATCAAGTTGATCGAGCGCCTGTTTCCAGAAGAAGACGTACGCGTATACGATCCGCGCCCAGTTAGCTATCACTGCCCGTATGATCCGGAGAAAATCCATGCCATGCTGCGCAGCGTGGGCCAAACGGAATGCGAGGCCATCATCGCCGAACAGGGCGAAATCCGGGTGCACGACGAGATCTGCAACCACGAATACGTGCTGGATGCGGCCGCGGTGGCGGCGCTGTTCACCTGACACGACGAAAGGAAGCGCGATGCGGACAGGATGGATGCTGTTGGGCTTGCTGGTGCTGTCGACCGGTGCACTGGCGGATGATGGACGCTATCAGGCCCTGCCCCTGGCGGGTGCCGAGGGCAGCAAGGGCGGCGGGCGGGCGTTCATCCTCGATACCCGTGAAGGCCACGTCTGGATCTGGAGCGAGAACGAACTCATCACCGCGCCGGATGGCCGCCGGCGCTATGGATCCGGCTTCGTCTATCAGGGTAGGCTGCGCCCCGGCAGCCAGCCGGGCGAGATGATCGAACAGCAAGCCAAATAGGCTGCCCGGAGCGGGCAGGGCGGTCATCCAGGCCGGGCATCACGCAAGTGCGTTTCGTGGGCTGCGCCGGGCATCGCGTCTTTTTGCTTAAGACGGGGTCCGATTAGGCCGATACGTGCTCATCTTTGCGATTTGCCCCGATAACCATGCAGACAGCGTCAGCCAGCCCCAGCACCTCATCCCACCCGACACGCCAGAAAATTCGCCTGGGCGACCTGCTCGTCGAACAAAAGGTCATTTCCAGCGCCGACCTCGAAACGGCCCTGGCCGCGCAAAAAAAGAGCGGCCGGCGTCTCGGCCGCATCATCGTCGAAAGCGGGCTGGCGGGTGAGAACGACATCGCCCAGGCGCTGGCACGGCAGCTCAGCCTGCCCTTCGTCGACCTGCGGAAATTCAATCCGGAGTCGGCCATCCTGCAATTGCTGCCGGAAACGCAGGCGCGCCGCTTCCGCGCCATTCCGCTGGCGCGGCGGGACGCCAGCATCTTCGTCGGCATGGCCGATCCGACCGACCTGACTGCCTACGACGAAATCGCCCGGCTGATCCGGGAAGACATCCAGCTTGCCGTGGTCGCGGAGGGCGACCTGCTGGCAGCCATCGACCGCATCTACCGCCGAACCGACGACATCCATGGCCTGACCGAGGAACTCGCGCGCGACATGGGCGAAAGCGAGGCCAGCATCATCGGCCTGGAGGCGCTGGGCGAAGGGCAGGCCGACGCGCCGGTGGTGCGCCTGCTGCAGACGCTGTTCGAGGATGCGCTGCAGGTGGGGGCGTCCGACGTGCACATCGAGCCGCAGGAAAAATTCCTCGCCATCCGCTTCCGCATCGACGGCGTGCTGCACCCGCAGACCCAGGCCGACCTCAAGATCGCGCCGGCGCTGGCCTTGCGCCTGAAGATCGTGTCCGGCCTGGACATCTCGGAAAAACGCCTGCCGCAGGACGGCCGCTTTGCGGTCAAGGTGCGCGGCCGCACCGTCGACGTGCGCCTGTCCACCATGCCCACGCAATACGGCGAATCGGTGGTGATGCGGCTCTTGAGCCAGGGCGACAACCTCATTACCCTCGACAACCTTGGGATGCCGCCGGCCATGCTGGAGCGCTTCCGCGCCATCCTGCATCGTCCCAACGGCCTGGTGCTGGTCACCGGCCCCACCGGCAGCGGCAAGACCACCACGCTGTACGCCGCGCTGGGCGAACTCAACGACCCCGGCACCAAGATCATCACGGTCGAAGACCCCGTCGAATACCGCCTGCCCGGCGTCAACCAGGTGCAGGCCAACGAAAAGATCGACCTCAGCTTCGCCCGCGTGCTGCGCGCCATCCTGCGCCAGGACCCGGACGTGATCCTGGTCGGCGAGATGCGCGACGCGGACACCGCGCAAGTCGCATTGAGGGCGGCCATGACCGGCCACCTGGTGCTGTCCACGCTGCATACCAACGACGCCGCCTCCACCCCGGTGCGCCTGCTCGACATGGGCGTTCCCGCCTTCATGGTGGCGACTTCGGTGCAGGGCGTGCTGGCGCAGCGGCTGGTGCGCAAGGTGTGCGGCCATTGCAAGACATCGCACACCCCGACGCCGCAGGAACGGGTCTGGCTCGGACGGGCGCAAGCCGATGCCCAGGCGGACGACGGCTACGTCGCGGGAACGGGCTGCGCCCGCTGCCATGGCACCGGCTATTCCGGGCGGCGCGCCGTCCATGAGCTGCTCGAAATCAATACCTTGCTGGCGGAAAGCCTGGCCCGCAAGAATCCCGCCGAATTCGTCGCCGCCGCGCGCGCGGCCATGACCGGCCACACTCTGCGCGATCAGGCCATCGTACTGGCGCGGGCGGGCGTGACCTCGCTGGCCGAGGCGATGCGCGCAAGCGTCCAGGACGAGACAAGCTGATGCTGCGCTTTGCCTATACCGGCCGCACTCGGAGCGGCGAAAAGACCCAGGGCTTTCTCGAGGCGGACAATGCGGCGGCCTGTGCGAGCCAGTTGCTGAAAAACGGCGTCTCGCCCCTCACCATTCAGGAAACCAGCCAGTCCGAGCGCCGCGGTGCGAAGCCGAAAGGCCTGAGTCTCTTCGAACCCCGAGTCCAGGCCATCGACGTGCAGCTGTTCTCGCGCCAGCTCTATACCCTGATGCGTTCCGGCGTGCCCATCCTGCGCTCGCTGTCCGGTCTCATCGAGTCGACCACCAATGCCGCCTTCGCCCGGGTGATCGCGTCGCTGAAGGAATCGCTCGAAGCCGGACGCGACCTGTCGACGGCGATGCGCCAGCATCCCGCGGTCTTCTCGCCGTTCTACGTCACGATGGTGCGGGTGGGCGAGGCGACCGGACGTCTGGACGAGATCTTCATGCGCATGTTCGAACACATCGAGTTCGAGCGCGAGACCCGCGCCCGCATCAAGGAGGCGCTGCGCTATCCCATATTTGTGCTGATCGCCATGGTGGTCGCGGTCGCCGTCATCAATGTGTTCGTCATCCCGGCCTTTGCCAAGGTCTATGCCGGCCTCGGCGCCGAGCTGCCGCTGATGACGCGGATACTCATCGAAACCTCGCGCATCACCATCGACTACGGCTGGCTCATGCTGGCGGGGATCGTGCTGGCGGCGGCCGGTTTCCGCATGTGGCGCGCCACCCCCGGCGGGCGCCTGGTGTGGGATCGCGTCAAGCTGCAGATGCCGATCACGGGGACGATCGTCCTGAAAAGTACGCTCACCCGCTTTGCCCGCACCCTTGCGCTTTCCCTGCGCAGCGGCATCCCCGCGGCGCAGGCGCTCACGGTGGTGGCCGAGGTCACAGACAATGCCTGGGTCGCCTCGCGCGTCGAGCAGATGCGCAACGGCATCGAGCGCGGCGAATCCATCCTGCGCACCGCGCAGGCTGCGGCCGTGTTCAACCCGGTGGTGCTGCAGATGATCGCCGTCGGCGAGGAAACCGGCAGCATCGACGAGCTCATGCAGGAAGTCGCCGGCATGTACGAGCGCGAGGTGGACTACGAAATCAAGACGCTCGCCGCGCGCGT
>JAJYXA010000278.1 GCA_021791235.1 Pseudomonadota bacterium | reverse complement strand
ATCCGCCGCTTGGAGGCGACCACCGGCACCGGCGTGCTCGCTTACATCGACGAGACCGAAAAACACCTCGGCGCGATCGCGCAGCTGGTCAAGGCCACCCCGTCTGAAGCCGCCGAGCGCGTGGCGCAGCTGATGGAACACAGCCGCGCGCTGGAAAAGGAACTCGACCGCCTGAAATCCAAACTCGCCTCCAGCCAGGGCGACGAGCTGGTGCAGCGGGCGGTCGACGTGGCCGGCGTGCGCGTGCTGGCGGCGCAGCTCGACGGCATCGACGCCAAGGGCCTGCGCGAAACCGCCGACAAGCTGCGCGACAAGCTGAAATCCTGCGCGCTGGTGCTGGGCACGGTGGCCGACGGCAAGGTCAGCCTGATCGCCGCGGTGACGCCCGACGTCACCGGCCGGATCAAGGCCGGCGAACTGGTGAATGTCGTCGCCGCCCAGGTCGGCGGCAGGGGCGGCGGCAAACCGGACATGGCGATGGCGGGCGGCAGCGAGCCGGACGCCTTGCCGGCGGCGCTTGCCTCGGTACGGGCCTGGGTGCGGGGCAAGCTGGCCTGATGGACGGGTACAGAATTTGCAGTATCGACCGTAAAGTGTCTGAGAGCAGGCATCGCCCCAATAGCCCGACACCATGAACTCACTGGCCGACAAATTCACCTCGCGCCTCGCGCATCTCATGCCTTTCGGCAAACGGAGCGACGATCCGCTAAGCAGTCTCAAGACCGCGGCGCACTGGGTCGACAGCCTGCCGCTCGGCGACGCATTCAAGTGCCAGCAGGCCATTTTCAACGCCCTCAAGCGGCTCAACGAGAGTTCGACACAACACACGAAAGATCGTCTGGCCATTTTCATGCTGCTGGACGAAAAATCGCGCGACCTGCAGGACACGCTGGTACGCCAGTACCTGCGCAATCCGCGCATGTCGCGGCCGGTGGAAAGCCGGCTCTGGCATGCCGTGTACGGCCTGTACCGGGAGGTTGCGCGCGGCTATCACAGCCTGGTGCTGGACCTTGCCCACGAAGCGGGCAAGAGCCCGCTCGACGGGCAGATTCCGCTGGTCACCCTGCGCGCCATCCGCTCCTTTGGCCAGTTGCTGAAATGGCGCGCGATCCGCTATCTGCCCGCAAACGAGAAACTCTGGCTGCGGCTGCACAATCTGTATCGCGTCGCCGAAACCGAGGGCTTCCATCGGCAGGCCCAGCGGGCTTACGCCGAAGACGCGTCCGATTGCAGTTGCGAAACCGCCTATCTGCACATCCTGATGCTGAATCTGGCCAATTCCGGCACGCTCTACCCCAAGCAGCTCGACCTGCTCGACCGTTGGCTGTGCGGCTGGCACGAGATGCTGCGGCTGGACCGCGACTTCGCCCCCGACACCCACCTTTTTTCCGTCGATCTGTCGGCCGATCACGGCCCGCGCCGCGTGCGCAAGCCGGACAGCGACAAGCCATTGCGCTTCTGGGCGACCGCCGCCCTGCTGCACAAGCTGGATGAATTGCGCACCGGCCTGCAGAATGGCCGCCCGCCCGCCCGGCTGGGTCTGACAGAAAACGGCCGCGCGGCCGAAAGCCTCGAATTGATCGAATACCTGCAGCGCCAGTGGGCCCCGCTGGCCGCGCGCGAACAGCGGCGCGCGCCGCGCGAACCGATCAAACGGCTGGTGGATGTGGCGCACGGCCTCAACGCCATCGTCAACCAGATCAAGGCAGCCGATGCCCCGGCCAAGGTGTCGCCCTACGGCACCGGACTCCATTACAACGAGGTCGACGACGTGCAGGTGTACGGTTTTATTACCGACCGCACCCGCGAACGCGTCTCGCACTTGCGTGCTCCGGCCATCGCGGCCTCTCCCGACATCGAACGCTGGGTCATGCACGACGAAAGCGAATGCGGCTATGGCGCCGTCGTCGAATCGCGAGACAAGGACTGGCTGCGCGTAGGCGCGCTGATCGGCATCAAATCGCACGGCGCCCGCCGGTGGCAAATCGGCATCGTGCGCCGCCTGTCGCGCGTCAACGACGACACCAGCTCGGTCGGCATCGAAACCCTGGCCGAAGTGCCCACACTGGCCATGTTGCACGACACCGGCACGTCGGGCTATACCGTGAACGGATTCGACAACAGCGGCGCCGCCCTGCCCCACCCCAGCCTGTGGCTGGCCGGCAACAGCGGTGCCGACACCGCGATCATCGATCCCGTCCTTTACGCGCCGGGCAAGGTATTCCAGGTCCACGGCACGCCGGAACGCAAATTCATCGCCCTGGGCAGCCCGCTTGAACACAGCGAAGGCTGGATGCGCGTGGCGATCGACCCCGTGAGCAGCTGACCCCGCCGAACGGTTTGCCTTGTTTGCAGCCCCCCTCCCCTATCGGCCCGACCCGGTTTAACTTTCGGCGGGTCTCTGGCACAATCGTCGAAAACCCGACACGCGCACAATAATCACTTTCTCCATCAGGAGACGACGCGGTCGCGGCACCATTGGACCTGGAGGATATGTGTCCCAAACCAACAAACCGAGTTTGCTGATCGTCGACGACGATCCGCTGATTTCCGACACGCTCACCTACGTGCTGAGCAAGGACTTCGACATCTCGGCCGCCGAATCGCGCGCCCAGGTGAAGAGCCTGATGATGCAACTGGACGAGCCGCCGCAACTGGCGCTGGTCGATCTGGGCCTGCCGCCGCAGCCGCACAAGCCGGACGAGGGTTTCGCCCTGATCGCCGACCTGCTGGGCATCTCGCCCAGCATCAAGATCCTGGTGCTCTCCGGCCAGAGCGACGAGGCCAATGCGCGCCATGCGCGCGCATTGGGCGCGATCGATTTCGTCGCCAAGCCGTGCGAACCCGAGCGGCTGAAGTCGCTGCTGTTCAACGCCCTGCTGGTGCAGGACGCCGAGCGCAGCGCCGACAAGGCGCCCGCCCCCGCCAAGGATTCCGGCATCGTCGGCAGCAGCCTGGCGATGGACAAGCTGCGCCAGCAGATCAAACAGTACGCCGCCGCCCCCTTCCCGGTGCTGATCGAGGGCGAATCCGGCAGCGGCAAGGAACGCGTCGCCTCCAGCCTGCACCAGATGTCGCCGCGCGCGGCCAAGCCCTACCTGGCGCTCAACTGCGCGGCGATTTCGCCGACCCTGGTCGAGCCCACCCTGTTCGGCTACGCCAAGGGCGCCTTCACCGGCGCCACCAGCGCGCGTGCCGGCTACTTCGAGGAGGCCGAGAACGGGACGCTGTTCCTCGACGAAATCGGCGAACTGCCGCTGGAACTGCAGGCCAAGCTCCTGCGCGTGCTGGAAAACGGCGAATACCAGCGCGTCGGCGAGACCCAGCCGCGCTTCTCCAATGCCCGCGTGGTCACCGCCACCAACCGCGACCTGCGCACCGAGATCAAGGCCGGCCGCTTCCGCGCCGACCTCTACCACCGGCTGTCGGTGTTCTCGATCGCGGTGCCGCCGCTGCGCGAGATGGGCGAGGACAAGCTCACGCTGCTGAACCACTTCCGCGATTTCTATGCTCACGAAGCCAGGAGCCAGCCGTTCTCGCTCGACGCGCGCGCGCAGCAGATGTGGGAGGACTACCACTTCCCCGGCAACGTGCGCGAACTGCGCAACATCGCCATCCGCCTCACCACCAAATATCCCGGCGTGGCGGTCAACGCC
>JAJYXA010000225.1:16999-22013 GCA_021791235.1 Pseudomonadota bacterium | reverse complement strand
GGCGGTTTCGGTGGCTAAGTTCACCGTCGCCTCGGTCACGCCGGGCAATTGCCTGAGCACCTTCTCCACCCGCGCTGCGCAGCTCGCGCAGGTCATGCCCTCGATGCCTACGGAAAGTGTGGGGGTCATTTCGAAACTCCTGATCGATGCGGATGAGTGCACCATAAACCTTGCCATCATGGCAAGGTCAAGCGATCCCGGTGCAGGATCCGGATCAGCGGGCGCGCTCCATGGCAACACCCATACAAGGCTTTGGAGTCCCGTCGCCCGCAAACGTTTCAGGGTCGTGCAGCGGTGCGCGAGCGAAAGGCCGGGAGCCTGCTGCCCACCGCTGTAAGGTCCCGCCGACATTTTTTCGGCCTATTCCTACGCAGGCCTCAATCAGCTTCCGACTGTAGCGGTCCTGTCCGTCGCCCACACTTCTCCCACAGGCCCGGTCCCCATGGGTTTTTACCTGTACTGCAGGCACGAATGAGGGGAATGCGGGCCTGACACGCATGGCATCCGCCGCGCGTGCATCGTAGACAGACAGGAGATGCGACATGAAATCCAGCACAAGCAAACCCAGGATCCAGGGCGAAGGCGATTACGACTCGGCCAAAAAATACGACGAGCAAGCCCACGCCTTTGCCGAATCCGGCAAGGTTGAGCAGGCGGCGAAAGCCGCGGCTCCCCGCAATGCGCGGGAGAAGGAGGAAATGCGAAAAGCCGAGGCCGAAGGACGATCGCACGCCAAAGGCAGCCCCGACGGCAGCAGCGACGGTGGGTCACCCAGCCGTCCCAAACCCGCCAAGGAGGCACCAGGCAAACATCCCCAGGGGCGCAATCCAACCCCGGAGAAGCTGCCCGGGCGTTGAAGCGCTCATGCTTTCTTCGCCGTTTTTCTAGCGTTGAACTTACCTAACTGAATCAGGAGATTCCCATGAACATGCTTTCTACCAGCCCCATCCTTTCCTCCAGCACCATTTCGGGCGACAAGGTCGTTAACCGCCAGGGAGAAGACCTGGGCGATATCAAGGACCTGATGATCGACGTGGACAACGGTCGCGTCGCCTACGCCGTCCTTGAGTTCGGCGGCTTCCTCGGCTTGGGCAGCAAGTTGTTTGCCGTTCCGCTTTCGGCCATGGAGGTCGATACGGAGAACCACCGCTTCATCTTCGACCAGAGCAAGGAAACCCTCAAGGACGCGCCCGGATTCGATAAGGACGAGTGGCCGAACTTCTCCGACCGCGAGTGGGGTTCGGACGTCCATGCGCACTACGGTGTTCGCCCCTACTGGGAATGAGCACGGTCGCCCCGCTGCGGTGGGGGCGGTTTTAGCGCTTGCCTTGCCTTGTTGATGTAGCGATGCGTTTTCCTTCATTTGCCCGGGCGACATACAGCTCCGGGCGAAACGCCTGCAGGATTTTCGGTTTAGGAATTTCAATGAACGATACGACCCATTGGGGTGTGTGCATTTCCTGCAAGTGGTGGCAGATCGAACCCGGCGCCCTGCTGGAGAACGCCACGCATGGCGTGTGCATCGACCAAAATCTTCAACCGTATCTGCTTCGCGTGTCAGCCCGCAGCGGATGCAATCGCTACGTGCAGGGCGAGCCTGCACGCGCGGTGGGGTCCGGGGCCTGTCCGCCCACCGCTGAACCGGTTCGCTGATCCCGGTCCGACTGCCTTCGCGAGCGCATCATGAAAAGCCAGCCTGCCTTGGATCTTGCGCCATGACGTGGCGCAGGCCGGTTTCATCCACCCTCTGCGAAAGGAATACATCATGCCAAGAGGAGATAAATCGAAGTACACCGACAAACAGAAACGGCAAGCCGAACATATCGAGGCGGGCTATCGCCAGCGTGGCGTATCCCATGACGAAGCCGAGGCACGCGCGTGGGCCACGGTCAACAAAATGACGGGGGGCGGTAAGAAGAGTGGCTCGGGCCGCGGCAAGTCGGTCGATACGTCACCGGCCCGCAAGGGCGGCAGAGCGGGCGGCGCGGCCTCGGCCTCGCGCACCGCGGCCGAACGCAGCGCATCGGCAAAAAAGGCTGCCCAAACGCGCGCCCGCAATGCCGCGGCCAGGAAGCCGGAAGCGTGAAGGCCGGATTGATCATCCGGCTTGAAGCGACGCGCGATCCCTTCCAATGCGAATCCGCCGAACCGTCAGTGAAAACCTACATCGTTGCACAACGAAACTTACAGTTTTCTCGGCACTGTCGGATACCGCCCTCCCTCTGCAGCGTTTAACTTTCAAGCACGTCGAATCTGATCGTCGCGCCGGATGCCTTGTATCTGCAAATGGCACGCAACTCCGATTGGGACGTGTTCAAACTCATTATTGAAGGAGATATCAATGAAGCGTAATACCGTAATTTTCCTGGCGCTGGGTTGTGCCTTTTCCGCTGCCGGCCCGCTTTATGCCGCCGATTCAGGCGGCATGACAAATGACTCGGCAAAAACTTACCAGAATGCCGTGGATAACTGCCAGAAAAAAAACCGGGGCGGCCAAGTCCAGATGCATGAAGAGCGTGCTCAAGGAGAAGTGCAAGGGTTTGACTGGAACAGCAAAATCGACATGCATGAAGGATGCGCCCGGGGGCCGTCCGGGTTCGGCTGAGGATTCCTCAGGCATGAAACCCCAACAGGATGATGGCCGCATCGGGTCGCCGGACGAAGCCCCCATGGCAGAGCCCGCGAACGGTTCCTCCGGGCAATCGGGCGCGCAAACGGGTTCGCCCAGTGGTTCATCTAAATATTGATCCCCAGAGGCGTGGCGCGACCAGTGTGTCATCGCCTGGCCAGCGCTCCGACCTTGCCGTTCAGATGCGACCTGGGGCGTGGGCCACAGAGACTGTGCGGCGTCGGTGTCTGCCTACATCATCGAGAACGAAAGACTGACAACTTTCTCAGCGGGAGCGGATGGTGGGTGAACGGGCGGGGACCTAGAGTGTGATCACGCCGAATCGCGCGTCAGGGGCCTCCGCCTCACGCAGGATCCGGCCGTTCGATTTCCGCGTTTTTCCAACACATCATTAGGAGTATGAAATGAAATTACGTAATGCGCTGTTTATTGCCCTGGGTCTCGCCATCATGCCGCCGCTCTACGCTGCCGACATGAAGGATGTCACGGAAGACCGGGCCGAAGCCCGCTATGACGCAACCAAGGATGCCGCCAAGCATAACTATGAGGTGGCCAAGGAAAACTGCAAAAAAATGTCCGGCAACGCGAAGGACGTGTGCATGAAGGACGCCAAGGCTGCCTATGTCAGTGCGAAATCGCAAGCGAAGGCTGACGAGAAATCTGCCAAGAACCAGGCCGACGCCATCGAAGACAAGATGAAAGCCGACTACAAGGCGGCCAAGGAACGCTGCGACAGCTTGTCGGGCAGCGCCAAGGATGCCTGCGTCAGCGAAGCCAAGCTCAAGTACAAGCAGTAATCCATGCGTGAGTCTTGCGCGCCGTGATTGATTTGACGGCGTGAGACCCACCGGGCCAGGACCCCGTGCGGCGGCTTCGCCCGCCGCACGGCCCAGCTGTTCCCGGCTGACCGCATTCAATGCCGGCGACGCATCCGTCCGCATGCAGGAGAGAGCCCATGGCCAAGCAAAAGAACACGCTCAAGCAGAATAAAAAGCCCAGCAAGCCGACCGATCGCGCAGGGGCGGGCGGCGAACTGCATCGCACGACCGACAGCCGAAACGACTCGCTCACGACCAATCAGGGCGTGGTGATTTCCGACAACCAGAATTCGCTTTCAAGCGGCGCGCGCGGGCCGACGCTCCTCGAGGATTTCATCCTCAGGGAAAAGGTCACGCATTTCGATCATGAGCGCATCCCGGAGCGCATCGTGCATGCACGGGGATCGGGCGCCCATGGCTATTTCCAGGCGTACGGCGACCTCAGCGAACTGACCTGCGCGGCGTTCCTTTGCAATCCGGACATCCAGACGCCTGTGTACGCGCGTTTCTCCACCGTTGCCGGGGGGGCAGGATCGGTCGACCTGCCGCGCGACGTGCGGGGATTTGCCGTCAAGTTCTATACCGAGGCAGGCAATTTCGACCTGGTCGGCAACAACATCCCGGTATTCTTCATCCAGGATGCGATCAAGTTTCCCGATCTCGTCCATGCCGTGAAAATGGAACCCGACCGCGGGTATCCGCAGGCGGCGACGGCACACGATACCTTCTGGGATTTCGTCTCGCTGATGCCCGAGAGTTGGCACATGATCCTGTGGGCCATGTCCGACCGGGCGATCCCGCGCTCGCTGCGCATGATGGAAGGCTTCGGGGTCCATACCTTCCGCTTCGTCAATGCCGACGGCAAGGCGACCTTCGTGAAATTCCATTGGCGCCCGCGGATCGGCAGCGCCTCGGTGTTGTGGGACGAAGCCGTCAAGATCTGCGGCGCCGACCCCGATTTCCATCGGCGCGACCTGTTCCAGGCGATCGAGCGCGGCGATTTTCCCGAGTGGGAACTGTCGGTGCAGGCGTTCGACCAGGCCACCGCCGACGCGCTCCCCTTCGACGTGCTGGACCCGACCAAGCTGATTCCGGAAGAGATCATTCCGCTGCAACCGATCGGCAAGATGGTGCTGAATCGCAACCCCGACAACTTCTTTGCCGAGACCGAGCAGATCGCTTTCCACCCAGGCCACATCGTGCCGGGCATCGATTTCAGCGACGATCCCTTGTTGCAGGGACGGCTGTTTTCCTATCTCGACACGCAGCTGTCGCGCCTCGGCGGGCCGAACTTCCATGAACTTCCCATCAACCGGCCGCGCTGCCCCATGCACAACTTCCAGCGCGATGCCGTCATGCAGATGGAGGTTCCGCGGGGCCGGGTGAACTACGAACCGAACAGCCTCGACCCGGCGTCGCCGAAGGAAAATCCTGCCGCTGGCTTCACGACGCACCCCGCCACGCAAGGCGGCGACAAGCTGCGCGTGCGCCCGGAAACCTTCAAGGATCATTACAGCCAGGCGCGCATGTTCTACCACTCGATGACCGCGGCCGAGCAGGATCATAT
>JAJYXA010000225.1:0-16989 GCA_021791235.1 Pseudomonadota bacterium | reverse complement strand
ATATCGTCAGCGCGTTTGCCTTCGAACTCGGCAAGGTCGAGACCCTCGAGGTGCGCTGTCGGGCGCTGGGTCACGTCCGCAATGTCGATGAGGATCTGTGCGGCAGGGTGGAGCGTGAACTGGGGATGGAAGGGCAGGCCTATCACATCCCGCCCGCCGTCGAGCCGATCGACCTCGACCCCTCGCCCGCGCTTAGTCTCCTCGGCAAGGCAAAACCCACGCTGGCGGGCCGCAAGATCGGGGTGTTGATCAGCGAGGGTTACGACCGGACCCTCCTCGACCGGCTGCAGGCAGCCGCGGAAGCCGAGGGGGCGGCACTCGAGCTGATCGGCCCGCACATCGGAGGCGTCAAGTCGAACGGCCAGGAGACGGTCACGCCGCACCACGCGATCGCGGGCGCGCCGTCGGTGCTGTTCGATACGGTTGTGCTGGCCGTGACCGAAGCGGGCGTCGAATCCCTGAAGCAGCAGGCGGCGGCATTGAATTTCGTCCGCGATGCCTACGCCCACCTGAAAATCATCGGCTGCGCGATGGACGCCAAGGCCCTGCTGGACATGGCGGGCGTGAAAACCGACGACGGCATCCTCGAGGTGGATAGCCGAGACGGCGTGATTGCCTACGTCGAGGCCGCCAAAAACGGACGCCTCTGGGCGCGCGCCACCGTGATCAAGGCGTAATCCCACATGCGCGCGCACCGAATCCAACCGGACCTTCAAACGGAGTACACATGAATTTTATGCAAACGGGTTTCCAGTCCGCACTCCCTGCGGAATCCGCCGGCACCAGCACCGCCATGCTGGAGAACATGCGCTTCCCCTACGTGCTTCCACCCTTGCCGTATGCGCTGGATGCACTGAGCCCGTTCATTTCCGAAAACACGCTCAGATTCCACCATGGCAAGCACCATCAGACCTATATCGACTTGCTCAACAAGGCGATCGACGACACCGAATTCCAGGCCATGCCAATCAAGGCCCTGATTCTGGCGACGGCCGGGAAAGCCGCGAAAACCGACCTCTTCAATAACGCCGCGCAGGCATGGAACCACGCGTTTTACTGGGACAGCCTGAGCCCGCAGGGCGGCGGCGAGCCCCCATCTGCCCTGAAGCAGATGATCGAGGCCTCGTTCGGGACGGTCGATGCCTGCAAGCGGGCACTGGCGCAGGCTGCCCTGGCCCAGTTCGGAACCGGGTGGGCCTGGCTGGTGCGGGATGGCGAAAAAATTGCCGTGACGAAAACCGCGAACGCCGACACCCCGATCACCACCGGCATGAAGCCCCTGCTGGCCGTCGACGTGTGGGAGCACGCGTATTACCTCGATTACCAGAACCGGCGCAAGGACCATGTGGCCGGGGTGATCGACAAGCTCCTCAACTGGGATTTTGCAGCTGCCAATCTCGCTTGAAATCCCCTTTCTTTCACGCCACAAGGACCCAAGATGAACAATGCCGAAAGCATTACGCAAGACGGAGAAATCCCGATTTACGACGCGGTCAAATACCTGACCAAGGACGAGATCGAGCAAACGGTGAGGAAAAATGCGGCCGTCCGGCACTTCGATCTGACCGACGAGCACATGAATGTGATCCATTCGCTGATCGAGCATTACAGACAGGACTGCAAGACGCGCGATTGCCGCGCTGCACACGAACACATGCGTTTTCTCGAGGAAGCCTATGAGTTCAAGGGCGGCGGCAAGTATCTGTACATGTTGTTCGACGCCGTACCCGACACGCGTGGTGTACTCATGCCCATTCATGAACTCGCCGGTCTGCCCACCTTGAGGCTGGAAAAAGACGAGGGCTTCGGAACGGCATTCTGAACGGGGATGCGCCCCGCTTCCGGCGCGCCGTTTCATGAGCCGATTCCGTCATCCCGATGGTGCAGCGTGCGCCGATATGGCTGCTTGCGATGCTGGCTGTCGTCGCTGCCCTGTTCCTGGTGGCGGCTGCCGTGCCCAACTGGAACTGGCTGCGCGGGCCGATCGCCCACGCGGTCAGCGCCAAGACCGGCCGCACCCTGCGGGTCGGGGGCGATCTCGACCTTGCATTCGGATGGCGGCAAGTGCATATCCGTGCGGCCCACGTGACGTTTTCGAACCCGCCGTGGGCCACGCAAAAAAACATGATCGACGTCGAGACGGTGGCGCTCGACGTCGCCCTCTTGCCGCTGTTCCGCCGCGAGATCGTCATTGACGACGTGCGTCTCGACCATGCCGAGCTTGCCTTCGAGAAGAGCCTCGATGGCAGGAAAAACTGGCTGCTCGATCGCAATCAGCGCGACGACAAGGCACGGATCGTCGTCCGGAATCTCGCGGTCAGCGATGGCCGCGTCGCGTACGACGACCCTGCGCGTGGCACCCGCTTGAACGCCCGGGTTGCGACGTCGCAGGGCGGACCGGGCAAGACGGCCGGCACGTTGACGTTCAGCGTGCAGGGGCGCTACAGGGGGCAAGCCCTCGTCGCCCAGGGGGCCGGCGACAGCGTACTGGCGCTACGCGACGCGAGAACACCCTATCACGTGGACGTGGCAGGGCAGATCGGGCCGACCTGCGTGCGCGCAGACGGCCGGATCACCAATCTGCTGAAGCTGTCCACCGTCGATCTCCAGATCGCGCTGCGCGGCGGCAGCCTTGCGCAACTTTATCCGCTGCTGGGCGTGGTCTTCCCGGATACGCCGCCGTATGCCACCCGGGGACGTCTGCTTCACAGCGCCCACCAGTGGCGGTATGAGAACTTTACCGGCCGGGTGGGCAAGAGCGACATCGCCGGCACGCTGCGCGTCGATACGGGAATTGCCCGACCATACCTGGTGGCCGAGCTCAATTCCAGAAGCCTGAATTTTGCCGACCTGGGTCCGCTCGTCGGCACCCGTCAAGACCAGCATGCGGCTGCGCCGTCCGCGCGGCGTGCACCCGGACGCGCCCTGCCCGACACGGCTTTCCGGACCGAGCGCTGGACGCGCATGGACGCGAACGTCACCCTCCAGGCCGAGTCTATCGTCCGCCCCCAAGCGCTCCCTCTCAGCAGGCTGTCCACGCATCTGCAATTGCGCGACGGCTACCTGACGCTGGATCCCCTGCAGTTCGACGTGGCGGGCGGGACGCTGGCAGGTTCGGTCAGGCTGGACGGACGCCGGTCGCCGATCCGGGCGGCGGCGGCCCTCAACGCGCGCAAGCTCGAGCTTGCCCAACTGTTTCCCACGCTGGATCGCAGCAAGACGAGCCTCGGCGAATTCAATGGCACCCTCGATCTGAAAGGGCGGGGCGACAGCGTGGCGGCGATGCTGGGCAGTGCGGACGGTCAGGTGTCGATGCTGATCGACGGCGGCGAGATCAGCAAACTGATGATGGAAACCGTCAGCCTGCATGTGCTGGAAATGCTGCAATTGAAACTCGCCGGCGACGAGCCCGTCAGGATCCGCTGCGGGATCGCGGATTTCGCCGTGGCGAAGGGCGTCATGCAGCCCAACGCGCTGGTGCTCGATACCGATATCACACGGATCGAAGGCGCTGGCCGGATCGATCTCAGACAGGAAGCGCTCGACCTCACCGTGCGTCCGAAAACCAGAAAGCTCAGCCTGGTGGCATTGCGTACGCCCATCCACGTGCAGGGCAGCTTCGCCCATCCGCAGGTGAGCCTGGATAAAGGCAGGCTGGCCATGCGGGGCCTGGGTTCGGTTGCGCTGGGTGCCGTCAATCCTGCGCTGGCGCTCATTCCGCTGATCGACGCCGGATCCGGTGCCGAGAGCGGGTGCAGGCAACTGATCGAGGAGGCAAAACTGCCCAAGCGCGTATCGGTCAGATGATCGCCGCGGCTGCGGGCAACTTGCCAGTCCAATCCTGAAGGGCGCATAACAAATTTCTGCAATCAATCGCAAGGGGAGGGATGATGGACAAATCCAACGAGATACCGGCTGGCGACGCCAGCATCCCCGACGTTACCGAGTCCCGGATTCCCACCCAGGCCCATAGCGTTCCGCTGATCCTGCTGACCGTATTCGCGGTCGTTTTTATTCTCGACTGGGCCCAGACCGTCTTCATTCCCCTGGTCCTGGGGGTAATCATCAGCTATGCGCTTTCCCCCCTGGTCGATCAGTTGCACAAATGGCGCCTACCGCGCGCGATCGGCGCAGCGTTGCTGCTGATGATGATCGTGGGCGGGATCGGTTCTCTGGCCTATTCTCTTCAGGACGAAGCTGCAAGCATGATCGAAACCCTGCCCGAGGCAGCCCAGAAGTTTCGCCATACCCTGCACAGGGAATGGGGGATGTCCAAAGGGGCCATTGAAAATGTGCAGAAAGCGGCCGATCAGATCGAGCATGCCGCAAACGAGACGGCTGCGGCGTCGCCGCCGGCGCCGCGCGGGGTGACCCGCGTCCAGATCGAACAGCCCAAACTCAATATGCGGGACTATCTCTGGAATGGCACGCGAGGCGCATTGTCCTTCATCAGCCTCGCCGTGATGGTGTTGTTCCTGGCCTACTTCCTGATGGTTTCGGGCGACACGTTCCGGCGCAAGCTCGTCAAGCTCTCCGGCCCGACCCTCAGCAAGAAGAAGATCACCGTACAGATGCTGAACGAAATCAGTATCCAGATTCAGCGTTATCTGCTGGTTCAGGTCTTCACCAGTGTTCTCGTCGGGATCACAAGCTGGCTGGCCCTTCTCTGGATCGGTCTGGACCACGCCGCCGTGTGGGGCATTGCAGCCGCCATCCTCAACCTCGTTCCTTATCTGGGCGCGATCATCATCACCGGGGGCACGGCGCTGGTGGGTTTCCTGCAATTCGAGAGCGTGGGGATGGCGCTGACGGTCGCTGCGATTTCGCTGGTCATTCACGGCCTGGAAGGAAATTTGCTGACGCCCTGGCTGACCGGCAGGGCCAGCCGCATGAATGCGGTGGTCGTTTTTGTCGGCGTGTTGTTCTGGGGATGGTTGTGGGGCGCGTGGGGACTCTTGCTCGGCATGCCGATCATGATGGCCATCAAGTCGGTTTGCGATCGCGTCGAGGAGTTCAGGCCCGTCGGCGAATTCATGGGCGACTGACGGCCCAACTTGGAATTTCAGCTGCTCGATCCGGCGTGCCGGCCTGCTATGCAAGCTGGAGAACGCGCAGGGAGCGCAGCATGGGCGGGATTCACCAAGTCCTACATACAGAAGCGCTCCCTTCTTATACCGGCGGCATCGTACTCAACCTAGAGTTGACGCGTAGATGTCTGCTGCGGCCGGTGAATGTGCCGTATGCATCGGCGAATGGATCCGGCCTCCAATCATTGGGGTCTTTTCGGCCACGGCAGGAATTTCCTCAGTGTGGACAGACAGCTACGCGAAGGCGGAAGAATTGTGCACAAGTCCACCGAAGGTTTACGTGAAAGCGTATCGGGGATTGGGCCTTTATTTCTATCCCACGGCAACGAAAAGGAGTAACACATGAACCGAATGAACCAACTAGCGGCAGGTGCGTTTTTGGTGACGCAGGCGTTTTCCGGGGCCGCTTTCGCAGCCTCGGTCACCCTCACCGGAACGAGCGTCGATTTTACGTTCGACGATGCACTCGTGGGCCTTTTCGGCCAGCCCGCCCTGAGCGGCGATACCCTGTCTTTCACCCCGGTGGATTTCAGTGCCACGTCGACCAACGGAGAGGGTTATAAGCTCACCGACAACACCGTTAACGTTCAGATGACGGCGCATGACGGCTATTCGTTTTCAAGCGTCAACCTCGCGGAACGGGGCGATTACATGCTGCAAGGCGGCGGCAGCACGGCCAACGTGGCGGGCCAGGTCCGGGTCTTCGACGTGAGCGACCCCATGAAGGACACGACCACCAGCATCGGGCCGAGCGCAGCGTTGGATCAGACGGGAATCAGCACCCACCCGTGGACTGCCGCAAACTCGACCGACCTGTCCACCTGGAATGGCACCAAGTCGGTCAATGTGACTTTCCAGAATCTTCTCGTCGCGTCGACGAACGGATCCTCGTCACTGGCCTACGTGGACAAGAAGTACAGCGGCTTGAGTGCGACCACCGCCGCGGTCACGCCGGTTCCCGAGGCGGAGTCCAGCGCCATGATGCTTGCAGGGCTTGGATTGATCGGCTGGCAGATCAGGCGTCGCCGTGTTGTGCCTCACCACCCCCTCACTTGAAAGGAGATTGCAATGAAACCCTCTAAATCAAAATGGATCGCAGCTGCCCTGCTGGCTGCCAGCGTGCTGGGCGTGGGCGGATGTGCCGTGACCCGCGATCAATCCACCGTGGGCCAGTATGTGGACGATTCGACCATCACGACCCAGGTGAAAGCCCGTTTTGCGGAAAGCCCGGTGGTCAGTGCCATGGCGATCAGCGTTGAAACCCTTAATGGCGTTGTCCAGTTATCCGGGTTTGCCAAGAACGCGACGGAGCGGACCACGGCCGAATCGATCGCCCGTGACGTACCGCATGTGAAGGCCGTCAAGAACGACATCGTGATCAAGCCGTAAGCCCCGAGCGCGCGAACCGGATCCGGTGCGTGCGCAGCGGTCAATATTGTTGGAAAAGGAGAGAAACATGAACTGGGACATTATCGAAGGCAACTGGAAGCAGATCAAAGGCAAATTCAAGGAACAGTGGGGCAAGCTCACGGATGACGACTTCGACACGGTCAAGGGCCGCCGCGACCAGCTCACCGGGAAAATCCAGGAACGCTATGGCGTGTCGAAGGACGATGCTGACAAGCAGATCAAGGACTGGCAGGACAAGGCGCGGGACGACTGGTTTCATTGATCCGGGCGGTTCGCTCCGGCGTATCGCGACGACGGAGTGGAACGCGCCTTGCGCTGGGCGGTCCCGGTTGGCGGGACCGGGCGCGTCGGTCCTGAGCCATGAGGCCATCACGCTGCCATGACAGGAATTCGTACCGGCCAGGCACCGGCGATGCTGACGCGCGAAGCGTTCGGGCAGTGTTTTCGGATGCAGTATGCCGATCCCTTGTTCGATGCTGCGGCCGATGCCCTCGCACGAATCGAGGAAATCGCCTGGCAGGCGTATGTCGCGGGCCGCAAATCGCCGCTCACCGTGGCGGCCGGCACCGGCTTTGCCGACCCTGATTTCGAGCTTTCGAGCGAGTGGCTGGCGAGCCATCGACGCCTGGCCGAACTGCAGGCGCAGTGGAACCATCGCGATACGCCGACGCGGGTCCTGCTTATCTGCGGCGCCGCCCGCAATGACGGAACCTGTCCCGGCGAGATGTCGAAAACCTTTCGCCTGCTCAATCTGATCCGCGACGTATTCGCCCCGGCCGCGATCGAGACCGACGTGCTCGACCTCAGCCTGCTGGTATCCGAATATGGACGCCGCATTCACCCGTGCAAGGGCTGCGTGTCGACGGCCATGCCGCTGTGCCACTGGCCATGCTCGTGCTACCCCAACTACGGGCTCAATCAGACGAACGACTGGATGGCCGAGATTTACGAGCGGTGGACGGCCGCCCATGCGGTGGTCATCGTCACGCCGGTTTACTGGTACCAGAGCCCGAGTCCGCTGAAGTTGATGATCGATCGCCTGGTGTGTGCGGACGGCGGCAACCCCGACCCCACCCGTACGTCCGGCAAGGATGCGGGCAAGGCCAAGGCCCTGGAAATGGCCGGATGGGATTACCCCAAGCACTTGGCGGGACGCGTGTACGGGGTCATGGTGCATGGCGACGTCGCGGGGGTCGAAAACGCGCGCCGCATGCTGTCGGACTGGCTCGACTGGATGGGCCTGATCGGCGCCGGACCGCAGGCGCGCCTCGATCGCTACATCGGGTATTACGAACCCTATGCCAACAGCCATGACACGCTGGATCGGGACGAGGCGGTGCAGGAGGAGGCCCGCAACGTCGGTCGCGCGGTCTTGCAGGCGGTGACCGCACTGCGCGCCGGGAAGCTGCAGACGAGCGGGCGGGATGGGCGCAATCCGCGGCCGAAATGAGTCGGGCCGGCGCCGCCTGTAACGCGGGTGCCACCGGTTCAGAATGTTTTCCCGCAAGCGCGGGTAAAGGAGGTGTGTGATGAAGATCAAGCGTGCGATATTCGGCGAACGTTCATTGACGAAAGTGGCCGGTGTCTTCATGAACCGGGATCGGGCGCAAGACGCCGCGCAGCATGTGAAGCAGGCGGCCGTCCTGGCGGATGGCCAGCTGTTCCTGGTGGGGCCGCCCGATGGGATCGCCCCCGACAGCCGCGCGTTTTCCAGCAAGCTCGAGCCCGAACAGGCGGGCATCTGGCGCACGCTCGTGAGAGCGCACCTCATTGCCGGCACCGCAGGCGTCGTGCTCGGCGTCCTGCTGTATTTGGGCTTTGTCGTGGCGGGCAGTGCCGCAGTCACCAGCACGCCTGCCATGGGCCTGGTGGTCTTCGTTTTCTTCGGTGGTGTGTCCGGGCTGCTTTTGGGCGGCCTGTTGACGCTGCGGCCGGACCATTACCGGGTGATCTCCACCGTGCGCCGGGCGATCCGGAAGGGGCGCTGGGCGGTCGTGATTCACCCGGTGACCCAGGCCCAGATCGACCAGGCCCTGAGCGAACTCCGCAGCCGCAGCGACCAGGTGGTGCGCAGCCTTTGAGGGGGCTGCCGCGGACGCGCGGTGCCACGACGGGGTAGGCTATGGACTGGGATTCAATCTTCGTTCCGACCCTGCCGCTCGGTGAGATCGTTCTCCGCGGCACAGTGGTTTACCTGGGTCTGTTTTTTATGCTGCGTGTGTTGCGGCGCGAGGCAGGCGATATCGGTATTTCCGATCTGCTCGTCGTGGTGCTGATCGCCGATGCTTCGCAGAACGCCATGGCCAGCGAATACCACTCGATCACCGAGGGGCTGGTCCTGGTCGCGACCATCGCCTTTTGGGATTATTTTCTGGACTGGCTCGGTTACCGCTTCGCCGCCGTCGAGCGCCTGCTTCGTCCCGCTCCCCTGCTGCTGATCAAGAATGGGCGCATGCTGAAGAAAAATATGAAGCGGGAACTGATTCGTGACGACGAGTTGCTGGCGCAGTTGCGCGAGCAAGGAATCACCGCCTTGGAGGAGGTAAAGCAATGCTACCTCGAAGGCGATGGCCACGTCAGCGTGATCAGGCGCTCCCCGATGCGTTAAGGCCGCCGATTCCCTGGCGGGGCGGGCGCCGGTGCAATCCCGCCGTCAACGCCCGCACGTCGCGACATCGCGGCGAAGCGGAAGTCATCAGCCGGCAAGTGCGTCGGCGTCGGCCATCAGTTCCTCCTTGCGGGCTTGCAGGGTGCCGCGCATCGTCACCAGGTCAAGCTTGGATGCGCGCGCCTTCGGAAACATTTCGTTGCGTTCCTCCTTGACGTGGTGGTCGATGTATTCGCCCAGTACCATCACCGTGGCGTCATAGAGCGTGTCGCCTGGCGTCATTTCCTGGATCTGGGCGATCAGTCCCTTGGCGCTGGCGTGCTCGACGCCGGCTTCGTCCATCATGAGCGCTTCCTTGATCGCCTTGCGCACTGCCGGATAGAAGATTTCTTCCTCCAGCTGGGTGTGTACCGTGAGTTCGCGGCAGATTGTTTCCGCCAGCTGACGTTTCTTTTCGCTGGAACTGCCGCGCGCCTCGGCCAGTTCCTCGTACTCGGTAAACATCTTCTTGACGGCCTTGTGGTCGGCGTCAAGGAAATCGCACGCGTCTTTCTGCTTTGCTGTAGCCATGATTTTTCCTTCCGATAGGGAGACATGCGTTGAACATTAAAAAAGCCCCGACCCGCAGGCACCAGCCTGTCGAGGTATCCTGTATTTCACGACGCCATGGACCTCCCTGCAATCGTATTTCGCCCAAGTGGGTGTCGGACAATGCCTATCCGAATGGCGGCTTGCTAGGAGGATTTGGCGAGCCGGGGATCGGGCGGGCGCGTGTGACTGTTCATGAATTTGGCCACATCCCAGGCCTCCTGCTCGCTCAGCGTGTTGCCTTTGCCGAGCGGCATGTTGGCATGAATGAACGCGGCGGCGTTCTTGATCTGCGACATGCCGGCGCCCCCGTTGAACGAATTGTTTCCCCACAGCGGCGGAAAGACATAGCGACCGCTTACCTGCGTTCCCTGGCCGTCGACCCCGTGACAGAGCGCGCAGTTGGCCTCGAAGACGCGTTTGCCGCGCCCCTCGTCCGGGGGCTGCTGCGGGTCGGCCAGCTTGGGATAGCCGCGGCCCTTGAGCTCGATGCCGGTCGGCACGCCCTTGGCCAGCCAATAGCTGTAGCTGATCAGCGCAATCATTTCCTTGCTGTCCGGTGCCGGGGCCTTGCCGTTCATGCTGAAGCGAAAGCAGCCCGCCAGCCGTTCTGCGTAGCTGTTCACGTGCTTGTTCTTGTCGCGGTAGGCAGGGAACATGACATATGCGGCCCACAAAGGCGCCGCGCCCGGCTTGCGGCCGGCATCGAGGTGACAGTTCACGCAGTTGAGCTTGTTGCCCACATATCCGCGCGCATAGGTCTGGGTGTCCGTGAAAATATTCTTCCCAAGCCGTACCGCTTCGCCGAACTCATCGGTGGGCATGGCTTCGTCGGCCGGCGGAGAGAAATCGACCCGGATAGTTTTTGCCCCGCGCAGCCTGGCCGGGCTCGGGGTTTGCTCGATGACCGTCGGCATGTCCGCAGGACGCATCCGGTTGTTACCCGCAGGGGGCGGCGGCGGGTGTGCGGTAGGAGCCTCGGCCCTGGAAACCAGCTTGGCGGGGACCCACATGATGCCGGCGACGCCGAGCGTGGCGACCACCACCATCGCAATCCAGCCGGGGTGAAATTTTCGGGTTTGCTTCTGGCTCTCGAACCAGTGTTTCAGCGGGTGCGACATGCTCATTTCCCCTTTCCGACCAGCGAGGGGTGTTCGAGGTACAGGCTGACCGCGTCGAACTCCGCATCGGTCATCTTTTCGGCAACGGACTGCATCAGGCCTTGCGGGTCGTTGGTGCGGCTGGCTGTTTGCCAGGCCTTCATCTGGCTGCGGGTGTAGGCACTCGGTTGGCCCGCGAGTGCGGGGAAATGGGGCGCAACACCTGCGCCTCCCGGGCCGTGGCAGGCAAAGCACGCGGGCACCTCCTTGCTCCAGTTCCCCGAGGTGGCCAGCCTGAGGCCCAATGCATACTGGGGCGACGAGGCGCGCGTCTGCCCCTGCGGTTTCCAGCCCGGGAGACTGGCGTAGTAGTCGGCTGCATCGCGCATCTGCCGGGCATCGAGCGCGCCGGCGATCGGCGCCATCTGGGGGTTCTTGCGTTGCCCTCCGGCAAACGCCTGCAGCTGTTTCAGAAGATAGGCCTCAGGCTGGCCTGCCAGGCGAGGAAAGCCGGATGCCGCCTGGCCCTCGCCGTTTGCGCCATGACAGGCCATGCAGGCGGGGACCCCGCTGGTTCCCTTCTGCGCGAGCGCAGCGCCGGCGAGCCGGTCGGCGTGCACCCGTGACGCGCTCATCGTGGCCCAGGCGAGCAAAACGATGGCCGCGAGGGTGCGCAGGGAATCCGCCCCGCAGGCCGGGGTGGATGCACAGAGGCGAATTGAATGGCCCATCATCATGACAACCCGTCGAGTTTGAGCAGCAATGGCATGGGGGTTCCCGGTGCAGTGTGTCCTGAAAAGACTAGATGAAATCACCGGGCTCGGCAGTCGGCCGGCTGTCAGGCGCGATGTAGGAAATATCCGAACGCAGGTGACCCGGATGCTCCGTCTGACAGCAACGCGAATACGACGCTGTCGATCTCACCTGATCACGGTGCCCGGTATGAGCGGATCGAAATCCACCCAGTCGCCATCACGCAGCGTGCCCTGGGCCTCTTCCACTTCCTGTGCGCATTGGCCCAGGATCTCGATCGCACGGGCCCGCTTGGCTGGTGTCCCGGCCGCAACGGCCAGCAGGACCCCAGGCTTGCGGGCTTCCCCTGCGGCGACCAGATCGTCCGGCATGCCGGCCTGGCCCGGGTGCTCGTCCGGTTTTTCCATGTTTTTCAGTGCGCCCACCAGTGCGCCGGCATAGGCACCCACGGCCGCTCCCAGCAAGGGGCCGGCAGGGCCGAGTGCGGGTAGTGCCGCCACACCGACCAGCGCGCCGGCTCCGACGCCGCCGACGGCGCCGCGCACTGCGCCGGGACCGGCTTCGTGCGTGCCCGGAGATTCATCTTCATCGCCTCCTGCCGGATGGATATCGTGCTGACCCTGCGGATTGACATAAAACAGACTCATCTCATGCGGCAAAAAACCGGCACGCCACAATTCCCGCGAACTGCTTTGTGCATCGGACAACTGATGGAAGCGACCGACTATAAGCGTATTCATCCCGAACTCCTTTGTCAGATTGCAGTAATGGAAACAGAAGCGACTTGTAACGTGCTTGCGCTTGCGCGCACAGCTTCACCGGTTGCTCTCAACCAGCAGCATGGGACGCGGCAATCCTCGCTATAGCCAGTATTCGAAACGCCGCGCCAGCCATTCCTGTATGTGTAACAGCGGGGAGCGACGTCGCCACTGATCGGGATCAATCGCTTTGGCTGCCGCGCGATCCTTGGCGAACATGGCTTCCATCTGACGCGAGAACTCCGGGCCGAGTATCACGGCATTGATTTCGTCGTTGTGCAAATAGCTCCGCCAGTCGAGATTGGTCGAACCAATGGTCGACCACACGCCGTCGATCGTCGCAGTCTTGGCGTGCAATACTGCATTGCGCCGCTCAAAGATCCGGACGCCTGCGCGCAGCAGCTCGGCATAATGCGAGCGTCCGGCATGAAATACCAACCAGGAATCGGTTTTTCCGGGCAGGATGAGCTCCACGTCCAGCCCGCGGCGTGCCGCGCTGGTCAAGGCATTGATCAACTGCGGGTCGGGCACGAAATAGGCATTGGTCAGGTGGACGGAGCGCTCGGCGTGATCGATGGCCGAGAGCAGGGTCAGATAGATCGGGCTGGCGGGTTCATCCGATTCGCTGGCAATGGCGCGCACGATTTCGTTGCCGCGAGTGACCAGCCTGGGGAAATAATTCCGCCGGGGCAGCGCCGGTCCTTTTTGCCGTGCCCAGGTGCCCATGAAATCCTTCTGCAGTTCGGCGACCACCGGGCCTTCGATCTGCAGTTGCGTGTCCCGCCATCCGGTCTCGGTCTTTCCGTCCTTCTTCTTGACGGGCTTGGAGTTCGAGCCGCTCGAGTATGTCTCGCTGATATTGATGCCGCCCAGAAAGGCTGTACGCCCATCCACCACCAGCAGCTTGCGGTGGTCGCGGTTGTTCAGCAACCACTCCTTTTTGCGGACGTTCGCCGGATTGATCGGATTGAACTCGAGCACCTGCATGCCGCTGTTGCGCAAGCGATCGAAGAACTCCTTGGGCGTGTCCAGGCAGCCGACGCTGTCGTAGATGACGTTGACCTGAACCCCCGACGCCTGTTTGGCCAGCAGCAGATCGGCGAATTCGGTGCCGATCTCGCCGTCATCGAAGATGTAGGTTTCCAGGTTGATGGTGTCCTTCGCGGCGCGGATTGCCGCAAACATGGCTTTATACGTGGCAGGGCCATCCTGGAGCAGGGTGAGTTTGTTGCCGAGAACCAGCGGGCTGTCCCGGTTGATGGCCTCTTCGAGTGCCAGATGCTTGTTCAGGATTTCGGTGTCGCCGGATTCGCTTTTGAGTGACCGGATGATCTGGCCACTTTTTTGTGCGGAAACCGGTCCCTTTGCCGTGTCGAATTCAACCGGTTTGGCCAGCGGCGCGGACGGCATGTTCACAGGGGGCGTCTCATGCAAGGTGACGCATGCAGGAAGGAAAAGCGTTCCGCTTGCCGCAAGGCATCTCAGCAAGCCCGCAAGGCATCTCAGCAAGCGTGCGACGGTCGGTGTCGGGTTGCCTGCCGTGACGGTGTCTGCATGCAGAGAAGCGTTCCGCATTTTTCATGTCCCTGGGTCGTGTCAAACGGGTGGATTCGATTTGTGTTTGGCCCGGGCCGCGGCCATCAGCCAGTTGAACGCGTGGCCGCGGGCCAGTGCCTGACGGGCCAGCCAACCGATCAGGACCGATCCGCCGAGCCGGCGCCAGGGCTTCCACCGCACCAGAAGCACGCCTGCCAGCGCTGCCCCGGCGAGGCTTGCGTAGGGATGCTGGCGAACTGTCTGGCGCACGATCGGGAGAGACGCGCTAGCGAGTTCGTTGAGTGTGCCCGACACGCTGGATCGCTGGTCGGCCTGCGCCTGGGCAAGCCGACGTCGCAGGGCCTCGCGGTTGAGCGCCAGCCGGGTTTCGGCGTCGGCAGGCGCGGCGGTGCCGGCTCCTGCGCCCATGGTTCGCATGTCACGCTCAGCATTCATCGTTCCGTTTCCTTCCAGCCAAACAACTGCAAATCTTCAGCCACTTGTGTCCGCACATGGGCGAACGCGCGGGGTGCCGGTGCTTCACGCCGCAGGCACCATGACGCGATCGCCGCGACGCCCAGCGGCACCGCAGGCACGACCCACAGGAGCCAGTGCGAGACATGGATGACCGCGTACAACATCAGCGCAACGCCTGCGAGGAGCAGCGCGAGCGACATGCCCGCCACCAGCAGGAACACATAGCCGAGCCGTCGAGCCAGCCTTGCCTGCCACCCTGCGGCGTCCTGCTTGATCAGTTCGGCATAGGCGGTGGCGTGCCCGACCAGCAGGCTGGGCTCGTCGAACAGGATACGGAGCAGGGGTGGCCACACCGCTCAGCTCCCGGCTGCCTCACGTGCGCGCATCATGATGAATGGCTGTGGCGCTTGCCAACTGCGCCGGCCAGCAACGCGATGGCTGCTCCCGCGGCCGCTGCCATCAGCAGGGATTTCAGGGGTTGTGCCTGCACATACTGGGCGGCCTGGTCGGTGGTTTGGCTGATCGCTTCGCGGGCCCGTACCGCACCGACGCGAAGGGTGTCGCTGCTGCGTGCTGCGAGTTCTGCGGCGCTTGCACGCGCTTCGTCGAGCGAGCGGCGTGCATGCTCAGTGGCGGCGTTGGTGCCGGTGTCGTTCGGGGAATGGGTCGTCTTGATGTTCGGGGATGTCGGTTCCATGAGGCGCTCCTGTTGTGATGGGTTCGGATGAATGGCGCTGCATTGGTCTGCAGGCCTGAACACCATGGTAGGTGTCGGGGCCGCCGGGATGAATGGGATAAGGCCGCAGCCGTTTGTCCGTCAAAGCTTGGGCGGGCTGTAGGCGCCATCTGACGTG
This sequence comes from Pseudomonadota bacterium, assembly GCA_021791235.1. The sequence continues at coordinate 1,818 of JAJYXA010000225.1, read as the reverse complement.
ATGGTGCAGCCGCGTCATGTCGGACGCGGCTTACACCGGAATACACCATCGGCCGAAAGGAATCGCAGTGCATTCCGACAGAACCAGCCTGGCGTCCGGTCCACGATGAAATGCGCTGGTTGTGCGGGAGTGAGCCCGTACATTTTTCTGCAACCCCCTGCAAGGAGAAATCATCATGCTTAAATGGGCCTTGGTCTTTTTCGTCGTATCGCTGGTTGCCGGCCTGTTCGGTTTCACCGGCATCGCCGCCGGCGCCGCTGCAGTCGCCAAAGTTCTGTTTTATGTCGCGGTCGTTCTTTTTGTGCTGTTCCTGGTGCTGGGGCTGCTGGCCGTGCGGGCGGTCAAGTAAGCCGGGCTGCGGACCCGCTGAAAGCGTTGTCAGCGTTGTCTGACAACGCTTTCAGCGGGCGCCGATGGCGCGACCAAGAACCGACCGTAAGCTTGTAAGCAATCACTGCGGGAAACCCGCCCATTACTGCGCCCCTTCCCGAGGCCTCCCAAAAATCTCAGGAGAACGATCATGTTGTATTACGCGCTGGTGTTTTTTATTATTGCCATCATTGCCGCCGTATTCGGATTTTCCGGACTGGCAGCCGGTGCGGCGGGCATCGCCAAGATTCTGTTCATCGTGTTCCTGGTGATGGCGCTCGCCACCTTCGTGGTCAATCTCTTGCGCGGCCGTTGACGTGGTTGGACACGGGCCGGCCGCAAACCTATCGAGCGGGAGCATGGCATGATCCAGGTCGCCATCGTGGACGATCATCAGATCGTCCGAACCGGTTTTCGCGAACTGCTGAGCGAAGACTCCGCCATCAGCATCAGTTTCGAGGCGGCGAGTGGTGACGACGCACTTGCGCAATTGCGTACCACCCCATGCGACGTGCTGCTGCTCGACATTTCCCTGCCGGGCAAAAGTGGGGTGGACGTGCTGCGCACGGTGCGCCAGCGCCATCCTGACCTCAAAGTGCTGATCCTGAGCGGCTTCCCCGAAGAAAGCTATGCGCTGGCGATGATCAAGAACGGCGCCAACGGCTATTTGTGCAAGGACTGCGAGCAGGCGGAGCTGTTGAAGGCGATTCACGCCGTATCGCTCGGGCGCCGCTATGTGTCGCCGCGCACCGCAGAATTGCTTGCCGATGAGATGAGCGGCGAACGCAGCGGCGAGCCGCACGAAGGCCTTTCGGACCGCGAACTGCAGGTTTTTTTGCGGCTGGCGCGCGGCGAATCGGTATCGGACATTGCCGAACACCTGCACCTCAGCGTCAAGACCATCAGTACTTACCGTTCGCGACTGACGGAAAAGCTCAATGTCAGCAGCAACGCCGAACTGGCAACCTATGCATTACGACATGGACTCATCACCCAATAAGGCAACAGTCACCGAGAGGTGCGTCAACCGCATCCCCCTTCTACCATGTTGAAAGTTTTTCTGATCGAGGATTCACCCCTTTTGCAGGAACTGCTGGGCAGCATATTGAGTGACCTCGACGGAGTGGAATATTGCGGCTGCGCGGACGGCGAAACCGAAGCATTGCGCCGACTGGCAGAGTTACACGTCGATCTGGTGGTTATCGATATCGAACTCAAGCAGGGCAGCGGCATCGGCGTGCTCGATGCGCTGCAGACGGATTCAGGCTTGTATGGCACCCCGCGCAAGGTGGTGCTGACCAACTATGCGCACGCCACCATGCGCCAACGCTGCGAACGATTCGGCATGGATGTCTTCTTCGACAAGTCCATGCAGATCACCCAGTTGATCGATTACGTCAATGACACGGCGGCGCAGAAACATCCCCCGCCCGGAAGCGATCCGGCAAC
>JAJYXA010000359.1 GCA_021791235.1 Pseudomonadota bacterium | reverse complement strand
GCCTTTTGAGCGGCGCGAACAGCAGCAGCATGGCCATGAAGAAGGCGACGAAGCCCCCCACCGTCGTGGTGTTGCTGGAGGCCTGTCCCGCCGCGATATACACGATGATGGCGAGCGCAATCGCGGCGATCAACTGGATCACCGGCTCGTACACCGCGTTGGCGGCGACGCGCTTCATTTCGAACAGGCGCGCCAGGTTGGCGGCGTGGCGGAAGCGTGTCTGCTCGTATTCCTCGCCTCCGTACAGCTTGACCACGCGATGCCCGCCCACCGCCTCGTCGACCACCTGGGTGAGGTCGCCGATGTTCTGCTGCGCCTTGCGCGACAGGCCGCGCAGGCGCGTGCTGGCGACGCGCACCACCCACAGCGTGAGCGGCGCCACCGTGAACACCACGAGGGTGAGCTGCCAGTTCAGCCACAGCAGATAGCCCAGCAGGCCCAGCACCGTCACGGTGTCGCGCACCAGGGTGGTGAGCGAACTGGTGGCCGACTGCGTGACCTGGGTGACGTTGAACGCCAGCTGCGCGATCAGCTGGCCGCTCGGGTTCTGGTCGAAGTAGCGCGTCGGCAGCGTCATCAGCTTGTCGAACATCGCCGCGCGCAAATCCATCACCAGGCGGCTGCCCACCCACGCCATGCAATAGGTGCTGATAAAGCCGGTGACGCCGCGCACCAGGAACAGCGCCAGCAGCAGGACCGGCACCCAGCGGATGAAATCGGCGTCCTTGGCGACGAAGCCTTCGTCCAGCAGCGGCTTGAACAGCGCGGGCAGCAGAGGCTCGGTGGCGGCGGTGAGGATCAGCGCGACGATCGACAGCGCGAACATGCGCCAGTAGGGCTTCACATAGCCGAGCAGGCGGCCGTAGAGGGCGCGGCTGTCGTTAACGGGTGTCACTTGGATCCAAACCCTTGAACCACAGAGGCACAGAGGCACAGAGGCACAGAGGAAAAATCGAAAAAACGGATTCACCCTGCATGGGTTTCTCTGTGCCTCTGTGCCTCTGTGGTGAGGGGTTTAAGTTCATAGCAACAGCACCGTGGCGAGCCCGAGGAAGATGAAGAAGCCCATGCTGTCGGTGACGAAGGTGAGCAGCACCGACGAACCGATGGCCGGGTCGCGCTTCACCCGTTCCAGCGTCAGCGGGATGAAGATGCCCGCCAGCGCGGCCACCAGCAGGTTCAGCAGCATCGCCAGCGCCATCACGCCGCCCAGCGCCGGGTTGTCGTACAGCAGCCAGGCGAAGACGCCGACCGCCGAGCCCCACACCAGGCCGTTGAGCATGGCGACGCCGATTTCCTTCACCACCAGCCGGCGCGCGTTGGCCTGCGTGATGTGGCCCAGCGCCAGTCCGCGAATGATCAGTGTGATGGTCTGGTTGCCGGAGTTGCCGCCGATGCCGGCGATGATCGGCATCAGCGCCGCCAGCGCGGCGAGTTTTTCGATGCTGCCCTCGAACGCGCCGATCACGCGCGACGCGACGAAGGCGGTGGCGAGGTTGATCGCCAGCCACATCCAGCGGTTCTTCGCCGCACGCCACACGGTGGCGAACAGGTCTTCCTCTTCCTTCAGGCCGGCCATCGACAGCATGTCGGCGTCGGCCGATTCGCGGATGTAGTCAAGCACCGCGTCGACCGTGAGACGCCCGATCAGCCGTCCCTGTGCGTCCACCACCGGCGCCATCACCAGGTCGTAGCGCTCGAACGCCTGCGCCGCCTCGTGGGCCTCGTCCTCGGGGTGAAACTTCACGAAATCCTCGATCATCACCGCCGCCACCGAGGCGTCGGGGTCGGCCGTCAGCAGTCGTTTCAGCGGCAGCACGCCGATGATCGCATCGTCGCGGTCGACCACGAACAGCTTGTCGAGCTGGTCGGGCAGTTCGCCCAGCCGGCGCAGATAGCGCAGCGCCACTTCCAGCGTCACATCGGCGCGGATCGTCACCATCTCGAAATCCATCAGCGCGCCCACCGTGTCCTCCGGGTAGGCCAGCGCCGATTGCAGGTGCGCGCGTTTCTGCGCGTCGAGGCTGATGAGCAGCTCCTGGATCACGTCGTGCGGCAGGTCGGCCGCAATGTCGGCGATCTCGTCGGTGTCGAGCGACTCGGCGGCGGCCAAGAGCTCCGCCTTGTCCATGGTGCGGATCAGCGATTCGCGGACCGAGTCGGAGACTTCCAGCAGGATTTCGCCGTCGTGCTCCGCCTTGACCAGATCCCACACCAGCTTCCGCTCGTCCAGCGGCAGGGCTTCCAGAATGTAGGCCACGTCCGCCGGATGCAGCGCTTCCAGGTGCCGCTGCAACTCGGCCAGGTTCTGCTTGTGGACCAGATTCTCCACCAGAGCCTGACGCGGCCCGCCCTGCTTGTGGACGAGCTCCTCCACCAGCCGCATCTTGGCGAGCAGGGTCTGCACCTGCGCGAGATGGGCTTCGAGATTGTCCTGCGACTGGTTTTCGAGGTTTTCGGTCATGGCGCGAATGGCAAAAAGCCCCGCGATTGTAACGCGCTATGCCTTGCGGGCGCGTGGGGTACTGGTTCCATGGCTGGCATCAGAGCAGAAGAGCCAAGCTATCGAGCGAGACACTTCGAGCGGCCAAATTGTCTTTTTCCTGACATTTTCTGCCTTGTCAATACAACTTTAATCATGGCCCGAACATGGCCCGAATGGCTCATTAAGCGTCGTTATCATTCTTGACAAATTGTCATCATGGCCGAAGTAGCATGGCCAAGGTTAATTGCTCAACGGAGAGAACTCCAATCATGTGTTTCATCACCGCTTTTTTGAAACTATGCAAGAAGGCCATAGCCGCAGACTTAGCCTTGGCTTTGCTACTGAATGTGGCAAACGCCCATGCCGAACAGCCCAAGAGCATTGACAGCGCGCGCTATGAAGACCACTTCGCTTTCAAGCCGGGAGCAGGCACCTACACCGTTGATCCTTGGGTATGGGCCTATACCCCCGAATTCGCCGACAAATTCCGCATGCCGAAAAAGTGGGTCGACAAAGACCTCAAAGGGCTATTGGGTGTCTCCTTTGTAATTCCGTCGTTCGAATATGCCTGGAAAGGTCCACGTAACAGCAAAGGTAAGGGATACGTCCAATGAGAAAGGAAACAACAGAGCGACTTCATACCCTACTACATAACAAGGCGCTAGGTTTCGCGGTGATCTTTGGTTATGCGGCCGTGGGCGTGCTGATCGCGTTATTCGCCCCGCTGGACATTCTCGCGGCGCATCCGTGGGCGCGCAGCTTTGTCGATGCTGTCGGTTTGGTGATTCCGAGCATCGAGAAGATAGGACAGTTCTCCAGTCTGTCGGAACTAGCGCAGTTTCACTTGGCAGTGATGTGGGTGTTGGGACCTGTACTGATGCTGTACATAGTTTCCGGGGTGCTGATTCAACGCCCCCATGAATTAAGAACCTTCTTTTTGGAAATTCGCCGCAAGCGGTTGATTATGATTTTTGTTTGGCCGGTTGTCGTGCCGGCTATTTTTCTGGCCTTGTTTTTTCTCTCTCTCGGAGATCACCCCGGAAGACAACTAGTATATAAACACACAAATAACGGAACATGTATTATGCTGTTGCATATCCGCCCAAAGACGAGGAGATGGCCATGCGACAGACCGAATTGCATCTTACCGATGAGGATCGCGAGTTGATCGAGT
>JAJYXA010000578.1 GCA_021791235.1 Pseudomonadota bacterium | reverse complement strand
CGCCCTGGGTGACGATGATGCGACGCAGGTTGGCGCGGTATTCCCCTGGCACGTCCTGCCAGGCGTCCTCGTCCTTGTGGTCGCCGAAGTGGATCTTGCGCTCCTTCTCAGCCGGATTCAGGAAGATGCCCCAGCGGTAGTCGGGCATCTTGACGTAGCCGAATTGCGCCCAGCCCTGCGGGTCGACGCTGACGGCGGTGCGCAGGTAGACGTCGAATGCCTGCGATCGGTCCGGACCCATGTCCGACCACCAGTTCAGGTAGTTGGGCTGCCATTGCTCGAGGGCGCGCTTGAGGGTGCGATCCTCAGCCAGGTTGACGTTGTTCGGGATCTTTTCGCTGTAGTCGATGTTGGACATGGTTGCCTCCGCGTTGTCGTGCTCGTGTCGTGGTGGGTTTGCCGGGGGCCGGACTCAGACCCGGTTGAAGTCGAAGGCGGCGCGCTCGCCCTTGCCGTAGACCTTCAGCGCGCCCCGTTCGCCGACGGCGTTGGGACGCTGAAAGATCCAGTTCTGCCATGCTGTGAGGCGGCCGAACACGCGCGTGAGCATGGTCTCCGGGCCGTTGAAGCGCAGGTTGGCCTCCAGGCCCGTCAGCGCGTCGGGAGACATCGCCACGCGCTCCTCGATGGCGATGCGGATCTCGTCGGCCCAGTCGATGTCGTCGGGGTTGCTGGTCACGAGGCCGAGCGCGAAGGCGGCGTCGGCGTCCAGCGGCCTGCCGATGGCGCCTCGCACGGCGTCCAGCGCCGCGGTCTCGGCGTAAAACCGACGCTCCAGTCGCATCTGCCCGGTGATCATTGGATACAGGCCGAAATTGACCTCGTTGACGACAATGACGGGCGCGCGCTCGGGCTCGTCAGGCAACGCCAGGTGATAGCTGCGGTCGCAGGCTAGCGCCAGTTCCAGCAACGTTCCGGCGAAGCACGAACCCGGTTCGATGAGCGCGAACAGGCTGCGCGACGACACGTCCAGGCGGCCGAGGGCGCGGCGCAGCAGCCCCATGGTCTCGCGCACCAACCAGTTGTCGCGCTGCGCCAGCAGCACGGCATCGACCGCCAGAACCGCGGCGGTGGCGCCCTCTGTGCGAAGCAGCCAGGTGCCGATGTCGAGCTCGTTGGTACGCATCGACAAGATCGCGTCGTCGAGCTCGCGCCCCATCTGCAACGGCCACCAGGCGGCTCCCATGGCCTCGATGCCGGCTGCGTCGGCGGGCTGTGGTGCATCGGGCGCGCGCACGGTGAAGGTTGCGGTACGGCGCGCGCGATCGATCTGCACGTCGACGAAACGGTAGCGCAGCGCGTCGGCCTCGATGCGGCGCTCCAGGGGTGACAGCGCCACGCCCTTCGCGCCCTCGGGGCGATTGCTGCCAGCTGCCAGCGCCAGCGCGCGCTCGCGAACCTTCTGCGCAAACACGGCCGGCTTTGCGATGTCGTCGACCAGACGCCAGTCTTTCGCCTTCTGGCCGCGCACTCCTTCGGCGGTGGTGCAGAAGATATCAGCCAGATCGTGACGCACGTGGCGCTTGTCGGTCACGCGCGTGAGGCCGCCAGTGCCGGGAAGCACGCCAAGCAGGGGAACCTCAGGCAGGCTCACAGCGCTGGAGCGGTCGTCCACCAGCAGAATCTCGTCGCAGGCCAGGGCCAATTCGTAGCCGCCCCCGGCGCAGGCGCCGTTGATCGCAGCGACGAACTTCAGGCCGCCATCGCGCGAGCTATCTTCGATGCCGTTGCGGGTTTCGTTGGTGAACTTGCAGAAGTTCACTTTCCAGGCGTGGCTCGACAGGCCAAGCATGAAGATGTTGGCGCCCGAGCAGAACACGCGGTCCTTGGCGCTGGTGACGACCACGCTGCGCACCTCGGGGTGCTCGAAGCGGATGCGGTTCAGCGCATCGTGCAACTCGATGTCGACGCCGAGATCGTAGCTGTTGAGCTTGAGCTTGTAGCCGGGACGCAGACCGCCCTCTTCGTCGAAGTCGGCGCTGAGCGTGGCCACTGGACCGTCGAAGGCGAGGCGCCAATGCCTGTACTGCGATGGGTCGGTCTGGTAATCGACGCGGGGAGATGCGGCCACGGTCTGCTCCTGGTCTGCGGCATAAAAGGGCATGCACGAAAACAGCATCATAATGCATCATTCACGGCATGACAAGCATTTTAATGCGTTTTATGCCCGGGCTTTCCCGGAGTGCAAGGCACCGTGCACCGTTCGCGCCAGGATCTCAAAAGTTTCGGGCAGCGGCTGGGCGCTGGTGTCGATCGTGAAGTCGGCCTTGGAATAGAACGCCGCGCGCCCGGCCAGGATGTTTTTCAGATCCTGCATGGCCTCGTTACTGGCGGCCATGGGCCGCAGATCGCCCTGTGCGAGTACCCGCTTCATGTGATCTTCGGGACTGGCCTGCAACCAGACTGTCGTGCAATGGTTGAGCAGAAGATTGAAGGTCGACGGATCCGAAACCAGGCCACCGGGGGTTGCAATCACCACCTCGGTGTGAATCTGAATCGCCTCCTCGAGTGCGCGACGTTCATAGCGGCGGTAAGCACCCATTCCATACAGCGACTGGATTTCGGCAATGCTGCAGCCGGCAAATTGCTCGATCTCGCGGCTGAGTTCGACGAACGCGAAACCCAGTGCGTCGGCGAGCATCTGTCCGAGCGTTGATTTGCCCGCGCCACGCAAACCAATCAGCGCAATGCGCGAGCTGCGCTGCGCATTGTCGCCTCCGGTACCGAGCATTTCACCAACCGCCGCGCGCACGCGACGCAGCGTGGCCTCGTCGCGCTGCTCGAGAAGTTCGCGCAAAAGCAGCCACTCGGGCGACGAGGTGGTGACGTCACCCAGCAGCTCGGCCAATGTGCATTGAAGCGCCTGCGCGACCTGCAGCAACACGAGGATCGACGCATTGCCGACGCCGCTCTCCAGGTTCGCCAGATGCCGTTCGGAGACGTCCGACGCCAGCGACACGGCCTTGCGCGTGAGCCCGCGGCGCGAGCGCAATGCGCGCACGCGCTCGCCCAACGCAACCAGAAAGGGATGACGCTCGGTACTGTCTGGTGCGCAACGGGGCGCACACCGATGATGCAATATAGTGCTTGACATCGAAAGATCTGAACTTTACATTGGATGAACGCACAATACTGCATATCGGAGGCGCCGGCAAGGAGCGTCGCTGACTGAGGAGACCTTTGCATGGAACCAACTGATCTGCATCAAGCACTGGCGCGCCTGACCGCGCGCATCGGCGGCCGCGCCCTCGACAGCGCGCTACAGGACTGGCTCAACGCCGAATGCGGCGGCGCCAGCGACGTCTACGCCGAGCTGCGCGCGTGCTGCGAGGCCGGCGTGGCGGCCGGCTGGCTGTGCCAGCGTGAGGCGGGCGGCATTCGCTACGGTCGCGTGTTCCCAGCTAACGAGGCATTGCAGGGCTTCTCGGTCGACGTGGTCGAGATGCGCGACGTCGTCGGCCCGCACCATGCGCATCCAAACGGTGAAATCGACCTCATCATGCCGCTGGACGCCGACGCGCGCTTCGACGGCCACGGCGCCGGCTGGCTGGTTTACGGCCCGGGAAGCGCGCATCCGCCGACCGTGGCAGGCGGCGCCGCGCTGGTGCTCTACCTGCTGCCCGGCGGCGCGATCACGTTTACCCGCACCTGAGCCGGAGCTCACTGCCATG
>JAJYXA010000063.1 GCA_021791235.1 Pseudomonadota bacterium | reverse complement strand
ACGCCACCTCGGCGGCCGTGTTGCTGCTGCTCTGCGCGAGCCTGCTGGCCGCGTATGTCTGGCATGCCCGCGAGACGCCCCATCCGCTGCTGCGCCTGCGGTTGTTCCGGGTGCGCACCTTTCGCATCTCGGTGGTGGGCGGCTTCGTCACGCGACTGGGGGTGGGCGGGATGCCGTTCCTGCTGCCGCTGCTCTACCAGATCGGCCTGGGCATGCCGGCCTGGCAGTCGGGCCTGCTGATGATGCCTGCCGCGGCGGCCGCCATGTTCATGAAGGTCATCTCCGCGCGGGTGCTGGCACGCTTCGGCTACCGGCGCATCCTGATCGTGAATACGGTGATGATCGGAGTCGTCGTCAGCCTGTTCTCGCTGGTGAGCCCGGCCACGCCCGTCGCGCTGATCGTGCTGCTGGGTCTGTCCATGGGATTCTTCAATTCGCTGCAATTCACCAGCATGAATTCGATGGCCTACGCCGACATCGATACGCCGGATTCGAGCATGGCCAGCACGATCGCGAGCTCGCTGCAGCAGATGTCGATGAGCTTCGGGCTGGCGTGCGGCTCGCTGATCGCGGGCTGGTATCTGGGCGACCTGCCGCAAACCGACCGCGCGGCGGTGACGACCGCGTTGCACCATGCCTTTTTGACGCTGGCCGGCCTGACGATCCTCTCGTCGCTGTCGTTCTGGTCGCTGCGCCCGCGGGATGGCGAGAGCGTCAGCCGGGGATCGGTGCGCGTGGTGGAATGAGGGCAGTTCAAACGAGCCGATCCTGACGCGCGATTTGAGCGTGAGCGGGCTGCCCGCGTCGCGCTGTCGCGATCTGACGACACCGCCAATCCATCCTATCCTTTTGTTTTGTCAGATTAATCTGAAAATCGGCCGGATTTGATGTCGCCCATGAGCGACGTTTTAGCCTGTTTTTGCCCTTGGCAAGCCCCAGCCAATTCCTCATCTGTCTGTTTATCAACGGGTTTTCAGTACTGGCCCGTCTGTTGCTGTTGCCCCCCTGCGTCCAGTTCCGGCCGCAACCACACCAGAGCGCTTTACCCCAGACACATACAGAGAGAGACCGACCCATGCTCAAATCCTTCATGCAACCCGGCACTGCCGGCAACTCAAGAACCGACTCGACCCGGACGGGCCATACGGGCTACCCGGCCAAACCGGCCGAATCCCCCAAGCCTGCCGAGCCCCCCCAGGCGGAAGCCGCTCCGGAAGTCATCAAGGCTGCGCGCAACGAGGAGGGCAGCAAGCTCATCGTCGGCCCGAACATCAAGCTGAAAGGCGCCGAAATCACCGATTGCGAAATCCTGGTGGTGGAGGGCCGCGTGGAAGCGTCGATGAACAGCCGCGATATCCGCATTGCCGAAGGCGGCGTGTTTTCGGGCAAGGCCGAGATCGACGTGGCGGAAGTGCGCGGCACCTTCGAGGGCGAGCTGACCGCCCGCAAGCGGCTGGTGGTGTACGCCACCGGCCGGGTCAACGGCACGATCCGCTACGGAGCCTTGATGGTCGAGGAAGGCGGCATCATTACTGGGAACATGGCGATGCATGCGGCCGGCCCCAACCTGGCCAAGCTGCCGGACGCCTCCGCGACTCAGGCCCCGGCGACCGAAGCGGTTCAGGAGAAGGCGGCTGAACTGGAAGAGATCCGTTCCGGCTCCACCTTCCGCAGCCAGCGACGTCAGGGTTGATCGCCGCTGTGTGGGGTTCACCCTGTCGTCGATATGCGACAGCGTCGAGCCGGGGTCGACCCCTGGGCCGCAACATCCTGCGCGTCGGTTCGCGCAGGGTGCTGTCGCGGCTGCGCGCGGTACGTGCCGATGGCGATCTGAATCGCCTCGCGGCGCTGACGCTCTACCGCATGCTTGTGCCCTTCAGGGCGTTCACGACGATGAAGCTGAAGGCTTCGACGACGCCTACAGCTTCGCGCTGCGCCCGCCGTCCACCGCCAGGATCTGTCCCGTCACGAAGTTCGTGTCCATCGCGAAGAAGCGCACCGCCAGCGCGATGTCGTGGGGATCGCCGGCGCGCTTCAGCATGGTGTGCGAGACGATGCGCTGGCGCGAGACCTCGTCAAAATTCGAGTCGTCCTCGGGCCACATGATCGGTCCCGGCGCGATGCCGTTGACGCGCACCTGGGGCGCCAGCTCGCGCGCCAGCGACTTGGTGAGTCCGACCAGTCCCGCCTTGGCGACGGAATAGACGACGTAGCTCTTCATCGGCCGCTCGGCGTGGATGTCGGTGATGTTGATGATGCAGCCGTGGCGCTTCTTGAGTTCGGGCGCGGCGGCCTGCGACAGGAACATCGGCGCCTTGAGGTTGCTGCCCATGAGGTCGATCCAGTCCTTCTCGGCGATGGTGCCGACCGGCGTGGGGTAGAAGCTCGACGCATTGTTGAGCAGCACGTCGAGGCCGCCAAAGGTGGCGACGGTCTGGTTCACCAGTGCGGGCAGGCCGTGGGTGTCGTGCAGGTCGGCCTGGATCAGCGCGACCGAATCGGGGCGGCTGGCATTGAGTTCGTCCTGCAGCGCGCGCGCCTCGGTGGCCGAGCTGCGGTAGTGGATCATCAGGTTGGCGCCAGCCGCGTGCAGCAGGCGCGCCGATGCCGCGCCCACCCGCTTGGCCCCGCCGGTAATCAGTACGACTTTGCCATGCATCGGGATTCGCCCTTATAGTCCTTGGATTGTGCATTATCCATGATCTCGATGCTGCCCGCCCCGACGCCCGACGCCCTTGCGCACTGCCAGCGCGTGACTGCGCACCTGCGCACGCTGATCGAAAACGCCGGCGGCTGGATGCCGTTCTCGCGCTTCATGGAAGCCGCGCTCTACGCGCCGGGGCTGGGCTACTACGCCGCAGGCGCGATGAAGTTTGGTGCGGCGGGTGACTTCGTCACCGCACCGGAATTGACGCCGCTGTTCGGCCGCACGCTGGCGCAGGCGATCGCGCCGGTGCTGGCCCAGACCGGCGGCGAGGTGCTGGAACTCGGCGCAGGCAGCGGACGGCTGGCGGCAGACATGCTCGGCGAGCTGGAACGGCTCGGCGCATTGCCGGCGCGCTACGCGATTCTTGAGTTGAGCGCCGACCTGCGCGAACGCCAGCAGAAAACGATCGCGCGCGAGCGGCCCGAACTTGCCGGACGAGTGCAGTGGCTGGACGCGCTGCCCGAGCATTTCGGGGGCGTAATCCTCGGCAACGAGGTGCTCGATGCGCTGCCGGTTGAGCTGGTGCACTGGACGGAGGCTGGACCGCTGGCACGCGGGGTCGTGCGCGAAGGCGGTGACTTCGCGTGGCAGGACCGCCCCATCGCCGACCCCGTGCTGCGTGCGCGCACCGAGGCACTGAAGCTGGCGCCAGGCTACCTATCCGAGATCAACCTCGCCGCCGACGCGCTGATCGCCTCGCTCGCGCACGCACTCGACCACGGCCTGGTGCTGATGATCGACTACGGCTTTGCCGCCGCCGAGTACTACCACCCGCAGCGCCACATGGGCACGCTGCGCGCACATTACCGCCACCACGCGCTCGACGATCCGTTCTACCTGCCCGGGCTGTGCGATCTCACCGCACATGTCGATTTCAGCGCAGTAGCGCGGGCGGGGAGGGAGGCGGGACTGGAACTCGCGGGCTACGCGAGCCAGGCGAATTTTCTGCTGAACAGCGGCCTCACC
>JAJYXA010000194.1 GCA_021791235.1 Pseudomonadota bacterium | reverse complement strand
AGCACCTGCCGTGAAAACTCCGGCAGTTCGTCGAGGAACAGCACGCCGTGATGCGCCAGCGAAATCTCGCCCGGCCGCGGGTTGCTGCCGCCGCCCACCAGCGCCACCGCCGAGGCAGTGTGGTGCGGCGCGCGGAAGGGGCGCCGCTGCCAGTGCTCGTGGCGGAATCCGCCGTTGAGCGAGGCGACGGCGGCCGCTTCCAGCGCTTCGGCCTCGTCCATCGCCGGCAGGATGCCCGGAAAGCGTGCAGCCAGCATCGACTTGCCGGTGCCGGGCGGCCCCGCCATCAGCACCGAATGGCCGCCGGCGGCGGCGACTTCGAGCGCGCGCTTGGTGGCGGTCTGGCCTTTGACGTCGGCAAAGTCTGGATAGTCGGGCGCCAGCGGCATGGTGTCCGCTTCGGGAGCGGCGAGCGTCGTCTGCCCCGCAAGCCAGGCGCAGACCTCGAGCAGGCTCGTCGCAGCCAGCGTCTCCACGCCGCTTGCGAGCGCCGCCTCGCTGGCCGAGGCGGCGGGCAGCACCAGTTTCTGGCCGGCGCTGCGCGTGGCCAGCGCCATCGCCAGTGCGCCGCGCACCGGGCGCAACTCGCCGGTCAGCGCCAGCTCGCCGGCGAACTCGGTGTTCCTGAATTTGTCGGCGGGAATCTGCCCGGAGGCGGCCAGGATCGCCAGCGCGATCGGCAGGTCGAAGCGCCCGGATTCCTTGGGCAGGTCGGCCGGGGCGAGGTTGACCGTGATGCGGCGCGCCGGGAATTCGTAGCGCGCGTTCTGGATCGCCGCGCGCACCCGGTCGCGCGCTTCCTTCACCTCGGTTTCCGGAAGCCCGACCAGCGTGAAGGCCGGCAAGCCGTTGGCGAGATGCGCCTCGACCACCACCTCGGGCGCATGCATGCCGTTCAACGCCCGGCTTTTGACGACGGCGACAGCCACGTGTTTATTCTTCTTCGCGCTGCTGCTTTTCCAGTTCGGCCAGGCGCGCTTCCAGTTGCGCCAGCTTCTCGCGCGTGCGCGCCAGCACTTCGCTCTGCACGTCGAATTCCTCGCGGCTCACCATGTCCAGCTTGCCGAGCATCGAGGTCACCCCGGCCTTGAGATTCTGTTCAATGTCCTTGGCGGGCGATTGCTTGAGCACGTCCCCCAGCTTGTTGACCAGATCGTTGATGAATGTGGGGTTGGGGAATTTCGGATTCATGGCAGCCTCCAGTGATTGCGAGAGTGTAGCAAGCACTGGACATGTGATGCAGCACAGGCATGAGCTGCGTCATACGGCACAAAGAGTGTGCATGACGTTTCCGTGGCGCACCATGGGAGTGCGGTCTATTCTGCTTTCATCCATGCCATGAGTATAACCATCTGTTTTTTAACAACTAAAAAGCTGGCATAGCTTATGCTCGACGAGAAGTGCGATTTTGCGCGCCCTCATTGAAACAGGAGAAATTCATGAAAAAACTTGTACACGCTTTGGTTCTGACCGGTCTGGTGGGCGTGCCCGCCTTCGCCATGGCTGACGAGCCGGCTTCGCCGCACACGCTGACCGCCAACATCGGCCTCACCAGCAACTACGTCTTCCGTGGCATTTCGCAAACCGGCGGCAAGCCTGCCATTCAGGGCGGCTTTGACTATACGCACGCCAGCGGTCTCTACCTTGGCACCTGGGGCTCCAACGTAAGCTGGCTTACTGGATTTCAGGGTTACACCAGCGGCAGCATGGAGCTCGACCTTTACGGCGGCTACCGCAATAGCGTCGGACCTGTCAGTTATGACGTGGGGGCGATCCGCTACATGTACCCAGGCAGTAAGAATGGCGGGACTCTTCCTGGTGCCTGGACCTCGGAGGCTTATGCCTCTTTGGGTTGGAAATGGTTCACCGCCAAATATTCCTACTACCTGAGCGACTCGGTGTTTGGCGTCGGTCCGAATGCCAATGGTTCCGGCTACCTGGATATTTCCGGCAGCCTGCCCGTCGCAGACACCGGCCTGACCCTGGGTGCGCATTGGGGGACCTTCAACTTCAAGAACGATTCTCAATATGCTGCCGTTACGCCGGACTACAAGGACTGGAAGGTCAGCGCAACGTATGACCTGGGCAAGCTGGCCAAGCAGACGACCGGCATGACCCTGGGCGTCGCGTACAGCGACACCAATGCCGAGAAGGGTTTCTGGACTGACGCAAACGGCAAGTATCTGGGCAAGGCTGCGACCACCGTGTGGATTTCCAAGGCGTTTTAATTAGCTGACCCATCGGAGCGGTGCAAGCGCCCGCTCCTTTTTCCCTCGTCAAAATTCTGGGAGACGACATGAAATTCGTAACGGCAATCATCAAGCCGTTCAAGCTGGACGAAGTGCGCGAGGCGTTGTCCGCCATCGGCGTTACCGGCTTGACGGTTACGGAAGTGAAGGGGTTTGGGCGGCAGAAGGGCCATACCGAGCTGTATCGCGGCGCGGAATACGTGGTCGATTTTCTGCCCAAAGTGAAGATTGAAGTGGCCATCAAGGCCGAGTTGCTGGAGCGCGTGATCGAGGCGATCGAGAAGGCGGCCAACACCGGCAAGATCGGCGACGGCAAGATTTTTGTCACCAGCCTGGAACAGGTCGTGCGCATCCGCACGGGCGAATCCGGCCCCGACGCCCTGTGAGGAGCATAAACATGAAAAAGCTATTTGCTTCGTTGGGCCTGATGCTTGCCCTGCTGTCTCCCAACCTCGTCCTGGCTGAAGACCCGGCCGCGCCCGTTGCTGTAGCGGCCGAAGCCGCACCTGTTGAAGCTGCTGCTCCGGCAGCGGTGCCTGCCGAGGCCGCACCCGCACCCGCTGAAGCTGCGCCTGCCGCCGCCGCGCCGGTCCCCGACAAGGGCGACGTCGCCTGGATGCTGGTCGCGACCATGGCGGTGATGCTGATGACGATTCCCGGCCTGTCCCTGTTCTACGGCGGCCTGGTGCGCACCAAGAACATGCTGTCGGTGCTCACCCAGGTGTTCGCCGTGTTCAGCCTGATCGCCATCCTGTGGGTCGTCTACGGCTACAGCCTGGCATTCACTGACGGCGGCGGCATGAACAGCTACATCGGCGGCCTTTCCAAGATGTTCCTCAAGGGGGTCGACACCAACGTCACGGTGGAAACCTTCTCCAAGGGCGTGGTCATCCCCGAAATGCTGTTCATGGCCTTCCAGCTGACCTTCGCAGGGATCACCACCGCCCTGATCATCGGCGGCCTCGCGGAGCGTATCAAGTTTTCCGCCCTGATGGTGTTCTCCGCGCTGTGGTTCACCTTCTCCTACGCACCGATCGCACACATGGTGTGGTTCTGGGGCGGCCCGTCCGCATTCGACGCGCCGGCCGGCTTCCTGTTCGCCAAGGGTGCGCTCGATTTCGCCGGCGGCACCGTCGTGCACATCAACGCGGCCATGGCTGCACTGATGGGCGCGCTCGTGCTCGGCAAGCGCATCGGCTACGGCAAGGAAGCGATGGCGCCGCATAACCTGCCGTTCACCATGGTCGGCGCCGGCATGCTGTGGTTCGGCTGGTTCGGCTTCAACGCCGGCTCCAACCTGGAAGCCAACGGCACCACCGTGCTGGCCCTGGTGAATACCTTGCTCGCCACGGCCGCCGCAGCGCTCGCCTGGATGTCTGCCGAGTGGATGATTCGCGGCAAGCCGTCCATGCTGGGTGTCACGTCGG
>JAJYXA010000297.1 GCA_021791235.1 Pseudomonadota bacterium | reverse complement strand
CCGGCATCAGCTCGGACAGCTTCGACCAGGCCATCCAGTTCTCGTCCGGCGGCGCGCCTCAGCTGACCGACAGCATGCGCGGCAAGGACATCCACCTAGTCACCACCGTGGCGGCCACGATCTGGTATGTCGGGTTCAACATGCTTGACCCGGTGGTGGGAGGCTTGAGTGAAGATCGGCAAAAACTCCGGCAAGCGATTTCCATCGCGTTCGACTACGACGAATTCATTTCCATTTTCCTCAATGGCCGCGGCATTCCGGCGCAGGGGCCGATTCCGCCCGGACTGTTCGGCTATGTCGACGGCGTGGCGGGGCTGAACCCCTATGTGTACGAAAACCGGGGAGGCCGGATCGTTCGCCGTTCCATCGACGTGGCGAAGAAACTGCTGGCTGAGGCGGGCTATCCGAATGGCCGCAACGCCAAGACTGGCGCGCCGCTGGTTCTGTATTTCGACACCATGGCGAGCGGCCCCGACGCCAAGTCGCGGCTCGACTGGATGAAGAAGCAGCTCGACAAGCTCAATGTGCAGCTGGTCGTGCGCGGCACCGATTACAACCGGTTCCAGGACAAGATGCGCAAGGGCAACGCCCAGCTGTTCGAATGGGGCTGGAACGCCGACTATCCCGATCCGGAAAACTTCTTTTTCCTGCTCTATGGTCCCAACAAGAAAGTGGCCACCGGCGGCGAGAACGCGGCCAACTACGACAACCCGGAATTCAACCGCCTGTTCGAGCGCATGAAAGACATGGACAACGGCCCCGAACGCCAGCAGGTGATCGATGCCATGCTCGGGATCGTGCGCCGCGACGCGCCGTGGATCTTTGCCTACTATCCCAAATCCTTCGGCCTGACCCACGGCTGGGTGCATAACGTCAAACCCAACCTGATGGCCAACAACACACTCAAGTACCGCCGCATTGATCCGGACCTGCGCGCAACCCAGCGTAAAGAATGGAACCGGCCCGTGCTGTGGCCGATCGTGCTGCTGGCCGGCGGACTGATTGCCGTCATCGCGCCGGCAGTGATCGCTTGGCGCAGGCATGAACGGAAAGTGGCCTGATGTTCGCCTATATCCTGCGCCGCCTGCTGTATGCCATCCCGATCCTGATCGGGGTCAACCTGCTGACCTTTGCGCTGTTCTTCGTCGTGAATACGCCGGACGACATGGCGCGGCTGCAGCTCGGCGCCAAGCACGTGACACCGGACGCGATCGAGCGCTGGAAGGTCGAGCATGGCTATGACAAGCCGCTGCTTTTGAACCGCAAGGCGACGGGCAGCGCGCAGTTCACCGACACGATCTTCTTCCGGCATTCGGCAGCGATGTTCGCGTTCGAGTTTGGCAAGGGCGACGACGGCCGCGACATCGCCAACGAAATCCGAACCCGCATGGGGCCGAGCCTGGCGATCGCGCTGCCGGTATTCGTCATCGGCCTGCTGGTCAACATTACCTTCGCGCTGCTGATGGTGTTCTTCCGCGCCACCTATCTCGACCTGTGGGGCGTGGTGCTGTGCGTGGTGCTGATGTCGATCTCGGGGCTGTTCTACATCATCGCCGGCCAGTATTTCATCGCCAAGTTGTGGAACCTGCTGCCGATTTCGGGCTACGCGGGTGGCATCGACGGTTTCCGCTTTATTCTCTTGCCGGTGTTGGTCAGCGTGGCGGCGGGCATCGGCAGCGGCGCGCGCTGGTACCGCACGATCTTTCTCGAGGAAATCGGCAAGGACTATGTGCGCACCGCACGTGCCAAGGGCCTGTCCGAGGTTCGGGTATTGTTCCGCCATGTGCTGAAGAACGGCATGATCCCGATCCTGACCGGCGCGGTGGTGGTGTTGCCACTGTTGTTCATGGGCAGCCTCATCACCGAATCCTTCTTCGGCATCCCCGGGCTCGGCAGCTACACCATCGACGCCATCCAGGCGCAGGATTTCGCGGTGGTGCGCGCGATGGTGTTCCTGGGATCCTTCCTCTACATCGTCGGGCTGATCCTGACCGACATTTCCTATTCGTGGGTGGATCCGCGGGTGCGGCTGCAATGAGGGCCGGTTCAATCAACTTCGTACCCGTCGTCCTGTGGACCGATGCACTGATTTTCGCGCTGCTGGTGGCGGTGCTGGCGCTGGTGTGGTTCATCCGCCGCCACGCGCACCTGCGCGCGCCGTGGGTGGCGGTGGCGCGGCGGCCCATGGCGATGGGGGCGGCGCTGGTGCTGGCTGTGTTCGTGGTCATCGGCCTGCTCGATTCGCTGCATTACCGCGAAAAGCTCAGTGATAGCCCGCCCGGCAGGCCGCAATATTCGGTCGACGTGCTGTCCGTATTCGACGCGCTGGTGGCCCCTCTGCGGACACAGCAGGAAAAGACCTATTCCGCGCCGCTGGCGATGCAGTTGTACACCAAGGAATTCATCGAGCGTGACGGCGTCACCGTGCGCGATTACCCGCGCCTCAAATACGGCGGCGCGCACCTGAAACTGGCCGACGAACGCGTGCCGGATATTGTCCGGCGCATTCTTGTCGGCCTGGCGCAGGGCGTGGCCGCCAGCCTGTTGCTATTTGGCCTGCTCGCCGCTTGGCAGGCGCGCCGTCGTCACATGGTTTTCGGCGAGTGGCTGGCCACCTGGGGCACCGGCCACCTCGGATGGCCTGGACGGACGGTCGTCCTGATCCTGGCGCTGCTGCTGATGCTGGGGGCGGTGGTGTTCCATCTTGCCGCGGGTTATCACGTCTTCGGCACCGACAAGGTCGGGCAGGATGTGCTGTACATCAGCCTCAAGAGCATCCGCACCGGTCTGGTGATCGGCACGCTCACCACGCTGGTCACGCTGCCGCTCGCGATCGTACTGGGGATTGCCGCAGGCTATTTCCGGGGCTGGGTCGACGACGTCATCCAGTATGTCTACACCGTACTGAATTCGATTCCTGGCGTGCTGCTGATCGCCGCGTCGGTACTCATTGTGCAGGTCGCGATCGAAGCCCATCCGGAGCTGTTTGACACCGCGGCGGCGCGTGCCGATATTCGTTTGCTGGCTTTGTGCCTCATCATGGGCGTGACCAGCTGGACCAGCCTGGCCCGCCTGCTGCGCGGCGAATCGCTCAAGCTGCGCACGCTCGATTACGTCGAGGCCGCAAGGGCGTTCGGCGTATCGCACGCGCGCATCATCAGCCGCCACATCTTCCCCAACGTGTTCCATCTCGTACTGATTGCGATCGTGCTGGATTTCTCGGGTCTGGTGCTGGCCGAAGCGGTGCTGTCCTACGTCGGCGTGGGTGTCGATCCCAGCATGTACAGCTGGGGCAACATGATCAACGGCGCGCGCCTCGAGCTGGCGCGCGAGCCCGTCGTCTGGTGGCAACTCGGCGCGGCATTCGCCTTCATGTTTGCGCTGGTGCTGGCCGCCAACCTGTTTGCCGACGGCGTGCGCGATGCATTCGACCCGCGCAGGGAGGGGCAGCGATGAAGCCGCTGTTAGAGGTTCGTGACCTCGTCACTGAAATCGGCGGTGCACGCGTGGTCGACGGCGTGTCGTTCCATGTTGCGGCCGGCGAAACCTATGCCTTGCTGGGGGAATCGGGCTGCGGCAAATCGATGACGGCGCTATCCCTCATGAGGTTATTGCCGGATGGCGGACGCATCGTATCGGGCGGCGTGCAGTTAGGCGAAACCGATGTGCTGGCCCTGCCCG